>NZ_MJGC01000106.1 GCF_001746915.1 Desertifilum tharense IPPAS B-1220 | reverse complement strand
GGGTTGGGGAAGAAGGGAGTTAGGAGTTGGGAGTTAGGGGTTGGGGAAGAAGGGAGTTGGGAGTTAGGGGTTGGGGAAGAAGGGAGTTAGGGGTTGGGGTAAAGAGGATGGGGGATGGGGAGGTGGGGGGAAGAAGAGATAGAAAAACTTGGTAACTATTAACTCAGAACTCGGAACTCGGAACTCGGAACTCGGAACTTACTCAGCACTCAGCACTTTACACTCAGCACTTTTTTCAATGAAACTGACTCAACTTAACGATTTAGCCGTAGAAGCGGTTTCCCACAACCCGGCGATTCAAAAGCGGGTGATGCTACGCTGGGGCGATATTCCCCATTTAACCAATTTTTCACAAGCTTGCTTTGCACCCGGACAGGTTGCGCCCGCCCATGCTCATACTGATATGTGTGAAGTCTTCTTTGTAGAATCGGGGTATGGGACGATTCGGATTAACGGGCAAGTTTATCCGATGGAACCGGGGAGTTGTATTGCGATTGAGCCATTGGAGGAGCATGAAATTACCAATAATGGCTCTACCGATTTAATTCTGACTTATTTTGGCTTGCGGGTCGAGCCACCTTTGGGCGATCGCACTTAAAACTCCCCCAAGTGGGTGAGCGATCGGGGCGATGTCCTAGATTTGAGTTTTGGCTTACTATCGAGCAATAGCTAGCTGTTCTTCCCTAATTTAGAATTATCCAAAAATGGGAACTCAAAGGATGATTCAACCGATTCGCGTATTTGTCTACGGTACCCTGAAGCCTGGGGAGTATAACTACCAGAGGTATTGTCAGGGAAAAACGATCGCAGAGCAAAGCGCGATCGCTCTTGGAGAATTATTTACCCTCCCAGTCGGATATCCAGCCCTGATTCCCGGAGAGCAACCCGTACGCGGCTTTGTTTTAACCTTCAACGATCCGCAGATCCTAGCAGATTTAGACCGTTTAGAAGGCTATTCTTCCCAAAACCCCCCCAATCAAAACGAGTACGATCGGCAACAGATCGAAATCTGGGATGAAGCCAATCGTACTCTCGGTTTTGCGTGGGCCTATTTGATGAGCCGCTTGCAGGTTGAACGCTTAGGGGGCGTTAAGATCGCCAGTGGCAATTGGTGCTACTCGCCGCCTCTGTCGTCCTAATTCGGTTCGCCGTTTCCTTGTAAGATCCGATGTAAGTTCCCCGAACTATTGGGCTGAACGGTGGTAGGGCTAGCCGGAACTGCCATTTTGGGAATGCTCACCACCGGCTGATCGAGGGCAATCATTACGGCTGCGGATGGGGCTTCGGGTTCGGGAGATTGGGCAAATTGAGGCATAAAACCATCATTCCCAAACACGCTGGTAATTGCCCCAATGAGAAGGGCGGCGACTGCACCCCCTCCCCAGAGGATTAAAGCTCGTTTAGGTCTGCGATCCAAACGGGCAAAGACTTGCTCCACAGTCTGTTCGGCGGGTTGAGAAATCGGAGGCGTTGGCATCATTTGGAAGCCTTGACGCAACCGTAACAACCGTTGGTACAAGCTTTGGACGGCCGGATCGGTATCCAGCCAATTTTCTACCTGTTGACGCTCTGAAGCGGTGACTTCGCCATCAAGGTAGGCGCTTAATAATTCAAAGCGATCGCGCTTTAGCATATCTAGGGCACCCATCGACGAATTGGGGTTACGGGCATTCCATCGAGCCGAGGAATGACTTCCTGATGGCTGTTTGGAGGGTTGATGAGAATCGAACTGAGGAGTCATAGTCGGATCGCTACCAGGTCAAAAGGATGGGATCGCGAGAAGGACTAAACCCTAGCTAGTCTACTACTGACAATCATAAAAGAGCTATCTACATTTTGAAAGAAATTTAAGTTTCCTTGCAGCTCTGATGATTGAATCTTCTGGGGCTAGGGTCAGCACCCTTAAATCGATCGGTTACTTACAGTCGAGATAATTTTGCAGTTGGAATTGCAAACGTTGACGCGCTCTAGCAATCCGAGATTTTACCGTTCCCAGGGAAACCCCGGTAATTTCGGCAATTTCTTCATAGGCCATACCTTCAATCTCCCGCAACACAATGGTTGTTCGGAAAACTTCTGGCAAATCCGCGATCGCCGTTTGTAACTGCTCGTAAAACTCAGCCGTTGTCAGGTTTTCTTCTGGCCCCGGTTCAGATGCGGCAATTTCCCAGTCCATTTCGCCATCATCGAGT
Organism: Desertifilum tharense IPPAS B-1220; assembly: GCF_001746915.1. NCBI lineage: Bacteria > Bacillati > Cyanobacteriota > Cyanophyceae > Desertifilales > Desertifilaceae > Desertifilum > Desertifilum tharense. The sequence continues at coordinate 14,659 of NZ_MJGC01000106.1, read as the reverse complement.
TGCCGAGGGGCATCAAGCGATAAGGGACTCCGCACGCGTTTGCGCTTGCGTAACTCATCATAGAACAAGTTTGTGGCAATCCGACTGAGCCATCCCCGGAATTTTACCGGATCGTTCAGACGTTTAATATTGCGATACACTCGAATCCACACCTCTTGGGCCAAATCTGCTCGATCTTGCCAATCGGGCGCGAGGTGGTACAAAATGCGATCGACATGGGATTGATACCGACGCAATAACTCTGCGAATGCCAAGCGGTCTGGTCGAAGACCTTCCTGACATCGAAGAATCAAGTCGTAGTTCGAGAGTTTTTCGGGTTGCACAGGCGCTCTTACTACTGCGGCCCCAACCGTTGACCAGGATAGTGGAACAGATTGACTCATGGTGCGGAAATCGTTCTCAAACATTCCAGTCTCAAAAGACGGACTTTGATTTGGGATGTTCCCTAGCGATTCCGCTGAATTCACCTGCCAGTTTATCAAAAATTGGGGATAGGTTCTTGCGGGTCGTTCAAAGTTCTCAACAAAGTACAGACGGGCTATCTGTACTTTGCCAACAGCGGTCAATCATTCGATTCGGGTTCAAACTTATAGGCGTAGGCTTTGAGGAGCGAACTCACTTGAGTTAGCACTTCATCGCCGGAATTTTTACCTAACACTTGCCGTTCCGGGACGGAGGGGCGATCGAGGTTGCGCGCGATCGCATCGCTGACTTGTTGGGCGATCAGATCCATCAACTCCTCTTTGGCGCGGTTGCGCTGATAGGTTGCCCCCTCTTCGGTCGTGGCATATAAGGGAGGTAAGCGGTTGAGGGCATAGGCGGCGATATCGCCTAAATCTAACGTGCAATCGCTACTGGCCTCAATTTCAGCCACGCGCGCGATCGCCTCAGTTAGCACCAACTCTTCCATCACGTTAATAAACTGCTTGCGAGGAACCGCCACCACCTCACCCGTCAGCAGCGCCCCCATCAAGCGGTCTAGCGCCATATACTCTTCAATCGAAAGTTCAGAGGCCGTATCGCAGATTCGCCCAACTTCTGCTTCCATTGCAGGCGTCAGATAGCCATCTTGAAGAGCCTGTTCCACAATTTTTTGGATACTCATAACGCCCGTGTCTCACCTCGCGGCCTCATGCCAATGACTGAACTCCTGCAACTATCTTGCCCTAGTTTTTTTCGGAAATTGCCCACGACTTGAACTTCATTAATCCTTCAATAGTGAGTAGTTTATTGCAAGCCATCATAGCGCCAAGGCACCGGATCGACCGATACCCCGTGAACATACAGACCCCAGTGTAAATGCGGCCCGGTAGAAGCCCCCGTTGAACCTACTGTACCAATGACCTGACCTGCTTGCACAAAATCGCCTTCTCGAACGCGAATTTGACTTAAGTGCAGAAAAATACTAGTAACGCCCTGACCGTGATCGACTCCGACAGTATTGCCGTGAATTTGAAAGCCATCCGCTTCGCGACCGACGAGCGCCACGCGTCCGGCGGCTGGGGCGACCACTGGGGAGCCATAGGGGCCTGCGTAATCGACACCCCGATGATAATAGTCTCGCGCAAATTCCCCATTATAGTAACGACGTACCCCAAATTCAGTGGTAATCGGCCCGGAATTCGGTCGCAAGAACGGACCCGACCAGAATTTTTCGGGGGTGACAAGGGCTTTAAAGGCGTCTACGCGGTCAAACTCATGGTCAGTTCCGCTCAAACCCGCACTAGATGGGGGCAGCCAGATGCTTTGGGTGCGAAAAGAGCGATCGCCCATCCACAGTGCCAGATTCCGCACTTGACCATCCCCTTGCACCTGAAATTCCCAGCGCCCCGAACGATCGAGGGGAGAAGAGGGAATAAAGGCGCGATAGCGATTTTGACCGATGGGAAAGGTGGGGTAAGTCTTTTCGCCCATCACTACCTGGGGCGCTTCCTGAGTTGGATTATTCACTTGGATCGAGACTGAAATCGTATCGCCAAGTTGCGGTCGATCGGGTCTAACTTGAACCTGTAGCGCTTGAGCCGGAAGACTCAAAGTCGTTAACGTCAAAACGCTCAAGAATAGCGATCGCGCTGTTTCTGAGGAGCGGGCAATCCACCCAAAAGTGACCTGAGATCCTTGCAGCGACTCTACCATGACAGGGTTGAAAATCTTTCAATAACAACGAGGAGCATCAACGCTCGACCACTATAGTAGCCTTTACAGTCAGCGAACCCAAGTAACCGGCAAATCCTTGGGGGAAGCGGCTTCAACAATTTTAAGAAAACTGTATATTCTGAGAATAAGACACATAATTTTACAAAAATCTGTGCAAGAAGACTTTCGGTTAATTGTTGATTTAGTTTCGGTGCTAGCGGCGGCGGCGATGGGCGGCGTATTTGCCTCCCTGCTGCGTCAACCCGCAATTTTAGGTTATCTGCTCGGCGGTACAATTGTCGGGCCGGCAGGCTTAGGACTGATTAAAGAACTGATTCAAGTCGAAACCCTCGCCCAATTTGGCGTTGCCTTTCTGCTGTTTGCGTTGGGCGTTGAGTTTTCGTTAACCAAACTCAAAAAAGTCCAGTGGATCGCCCTCGGAGGAGGCGCGGCCCAAATTATCCTCACCATTTTGGGAACTACTGCGATCGCCCTCGCCATCGGTTGGGTCAACTCCGCACCCCAAGGCATCTTTTTAGGGGGAATTTTATCCCTGTCCTCCACCGCCGTTGTCCTCAAATGCTTAATGGAGAGCAACGAAACCGAAACCCCCCACGCTCAAGTCATGTTGGGGATTTTGGTCGTTCAGGACTTAGCCTTGGGTCTGATGCTCGCCGTATTACCCGCCCTCGATCGCGAACCGGAAGCGATCGCCTCAGCCGTGGGATTTGCCCTGCTGCAACTGCTCTTATTTGCCATCGGCGCGATCGCCCTAGGGATCTGGGTGATTCCGCCCGTTTTGCGGCTGCTAGCCCGCACGGAAAGCCGCGAACTCTTCTTGCTTGGGGTAGTGACCATTTGCCTAGGAATTGCCCTGCTCACAGAGCATCTAGGCCTATCTATTGAAATGGGCGCATTTGTAGCCGGATTGACGATTTCCGAGGTTGAGTATGCCGATCAAACCCTCACCTACGTCGAACCGCTGCGCGATATCTTTGCTGCCCTGTTTTTTGCCGCCGTCGGGATGTTAATTGACCCCTTATTTTTGTGGGACAACCTAGAACTGATCTTGGGGTTAGTCATTTTAGTCTTGGTGGGCAAATTTGCGATCGTCACCCCCATCGTCCGCGCCTTTGGGTATCCCTTAAAAACCGCTTTAATGGTTGGGGCAGGACTTGCCCAGATTGGGGAATTTTCCTTTGTTCTTGCCTCTGCCGGACAAACTTTAGGGTTAGTCTCGCGGCGCGTCTATCTATTGATTGTCGGAACCACAGCCCTCACCCTGATTGTCACCCCTTTCCTGCTGCGTTGGGTTCCCCAACTCCTGAATTGGGCAGAAAATACCGCAGGCTGGGAGATCCTCAACCTGCCAGAACTGCCCAAGGAAGTCAGTATAGAAGGTTCCTTGAGCAATCATGTGGTGGTTTGCGGCTACGGACAAATGGGGCGCAACCTGATTCAACTGCTGCAATCTCACCATTATTCCGTCGTCGCCATCGATCAGTCAGAAGGGGCGATCCGGGCGGCAGCAGATGCGGGTTTGCCCTATGTATACGGGAATGCAGCTAGCTTGCATGTCCTGGAAAAAGCCGGGGTGAGTCACTGTCGCGGGTTGGCGATCGCCCTTCCCGATCCCATGAGTACCCGCCTGTGTCTCAAACGCGCCCTAGAACTCTCTCCAGACCTGGATATTGTGGCGCTAGCCTCGCAAGATCGCGATATTGAATTGCTCTATCAACTGGGCGCGAGAGAGGTGGTTCAACCTAAATTTGAAGCTAGCCTAGAATTGGCCACCCATTTGCTGACGGGGATGGGCTTTCCCCTGCCCGTTCTGCAACGACAAGTCCAGCAAATTCGCAACCGCCATTATCTAGACTTGCGCCCAGAAACCTCAGCCGAACAAGTCTCGCGCGACTTGCGACGGGCAACGCAGGAGATGAATAGCCGCTGGTATCCAATTCCTCAACACTCGCCGTTAATTGGATTAACCCTAGAAGAAACTGACTTTCGCCGCTTAACGGGCGTGAGTCTGATGGCGATTCGACGCGCGGGCGGGCTAGAACTGGATTATCCAGAACCCCAAACTTCCATTGAAGAGGGCGATCGCCTTTTGGTTGTGGGAGAATCGGAGGAACTGGTCGCCTTTGAACAACTGACGAAGGGCGAAGCGACGGTTCCCCCCGCCAGTCAATCTTGTCAATGGATTAAAATTCCCCCCCAGAGTCATGTGGTTGGGCAACAATTGTGGCAACTCCACATCCGGCGCGACTATGGGATTGAAATTCAAGCCATTCGCCGCGATGGCAAGTTTATCCGCTTTCCCGGCGGCGGTGCCGATTTGCAAGCCGGGGATTTAGTGCTGTTATGCGGCAATTATCAAAATATCCACAAAGTTCGGCAAATTCTGGCTGCAACGGAGGTGTTGCTTCCCCTCGCCGTGCCCTCAAGCATTGAGAATAACTTCGACGGCATGGTTATTCTCACAGAAGACGGCAAAAAATAGAAAGGGATCGGGAGGGGATCGCGATCGCACTAAAACCTAACTGTTTGGCTCAGTGCGGTTGCGTTACATCGGGTTCTAGTTGTAGCCATAGCACTTAGAATAAGCTGAATGGCATAACCTGACGGGTTTTTGACACCGCTACGCGCAAGCAAGCTATAGCACTTTGCTAGAGTCGCCCCCCAATTCCCAACTCCCAACTCCCAACTCCCTTTTTAAGGTTTGGGCTTGAGGTAAACAATGGCTTGTCGCCAAACAATCGTAGGCTGATCGTAATGATCGTTCAAACAGATACAGTAGTCATCTTGCCAGCGAATCTTACCCACCAGCAGATCGTCTGTCACCAGTTTGAGTTCAACTTCAGTCTTTTCAACGATCAGGGTTTGGACTTGTCGGGTACTCGGTAGAGTGGTCTCAAATTCAGACATAATCAGTGAATAATCCACAGGATGTACAAAGTGGGATGAAACTCACCCGTACAGCAGTCTAACAACAAGCTCGGAGTTGAAACTCAATGAACTTAGAATTTACGAAATATCAAGGTTTGGGAAACGATTTTATCCTCATTGATAACCGAGAGAACTCCGAACCGTTACTCACCCCAGAACAAGCCATTCAGTGGTGCGATCGCCATTTTGGCATTGGGGCGGATGGCGTCATTTTCGCCCTTCCTGGGGAAAATGGCACCGACTACAGTATGCGAATCTTTAACTCCGATGGTTCAGAACCGGAAATGTGTGGCAATGGCATTCGCTGTCTAGCCCATTTTATCGCCGAGTTGGAAGCCAGCGGGCGGACAGAATATCGCATTCATACCCTCGGCGGCGTCATGGTTCCCCGCCTCACCGCCGAGGGACAAGTGCAAGTGGATATGGGAGAACCGCAACTCGTCGCCGCCCAAATTCCCACCACCTTAGTCCAAGGGGAAGAAAAAGCGATCGCCATCCCCCTCGAAGTGGCCGGACAAACCTGGAACGTCACCTGCGTCAGCATGGGCAACCCGCATTGTATTACCTTTGTTGAAGATGTGGCAGCCATCCCCCTCGAAACCCTTGGTCCGCAGTTTGAACATCATCCCGTCTTCCCTCAACGCACAAACACCGAATTTATTCAAGTCCTCCGTTCGGACTACGTAAAAATGCGGGTGTGGGAACGGGGCGCGGGTGCTACGCTGGCTTGTGGGACAGGTGCTTGCGCGTCTGTTGTTGCTGGGGTATTAAATAGTCAGTGCGATCGCCGTACCACAGTCGAACTCCCAGGCGGTTGTCTGGAGATTGAATGGGCAACGAACGGACGAGTCTACATGAGCGGCCCCGCCGTGCAAGTCTTCAAAGGAACCCTAGCCATCTAGCGAGTTGTGAAAGTCGTGGCAACTCGGCAAGTTCTTTGCCAACAAAACTTGAAGGGAACTTCAGGTTGTCTGAGCAGCAAGCAAACAGGGAGATTTTTATGGGTGGAGGCATTTACCTCATTCAGGATGACGACCAGTTAGTTGAAATGACCGAGCAAGCCTACGAATCTGAAGAAAGGCTGCAAGAACTGCTGGAAAAATATCCCAATCTCCTCGCAGGCGACCAAACCAATAGCACAACTGAGCGTCCGTGGTTAGCGATTTCGCGAGAAGTCATAGCCTCCGTAGACGATAATCTGACCGGAGATTGGTCGCTCGATCGCTTATTTCTCGATCGAGATGCCACGCCGACCTTAGTGAATGTTAAAGGCAGCCACGATACCCTCAGTCGTCGCGCTGCCATTGGACAGATGTTTGACTATGCAGCCAATCTCCTCGTTTACTGGCCCGTAGAATCGATCTTGGCTCAGTTTGAAGCCAACTGTCAGGATCTCGGCTGCGATCCCGAACAAATCTTTGAACGCTTTCTGGGAAGCGATGCGGATGAAGAAAAGTTTTGGCAAAAGGTCAAAACCAATCTGCAAGCCGGAAAAATTCGTCTCATCTTTGTTGCAGACGACCTTGGCGATGAAATGCGACGGGTGATTGAATTTCTCAATGCCAAAATGGACCCCGTAGAAGTTTTAGGGGTTGAAATTAAACAATACGTCAGCCAAGAGGGATTGAGAACGCTGGTTCCTCGGTTAATTGGGAAAACAGCAGAAGCCCAACAGCGCAAAGGCAACACCACCCCGGAACGGCGGCGATGGGATAAGGTCTCGTTTTTCCAAGAATACGAAATTCGTCAAAGTTTTGAAGAAGCCCAAACCGTCCGCAAGATTTACGACTGGGTGCAGACTAAACAACCCCTGTTGGAATTGCAATGGGGAATGGGCGATAATTACGGCGGCTTTGCCGTCTCGATCCATCCCAAAACCAGCGCCCCGCAAGAGTTATTCAGCGTTGGCATTCATGGCGGCTTGCAAATTAACTCTAGCAACTACGCAGTCCTTGCCCCGTTTTCAACCGAGGAGCGCTGGTTAGAGTTAAGAAACCGCTTGAGCGATATTGGTTTATCGCTGCCAGCAGATGCCAGCGAACGACGCTTGCCCAGTTTTCAACTGTCTACCGTCCAAGATGAGCTAGCTTTGACGCGAGTGATTGAAACCTTTAACTGGGTAGTCAGCCAACTGTGAACTCGCGTTAATCCTCCACAGCTTAGAGCAGTTGTGGAGGATAGGTTGCCTTTAGTATTCTTCTAATCTGGCTCTGACGCCTCGGCTATTCAAGCTTTGCAGCAGTTCGTCGGCTTTGATCCGGTCGGAAAAAGCGCCGACTTGCATGACGGTGCGACCATTGGAGGTGGTGCGGAATGCGCCAGGAACGAGCGATCGCACTCGGTTCTGTTCTGCCGTTGTCGTGGCATCAACAACCACCCGGTAACTCAGACCCATCGCTGAACCTCGCGTCGGCGGCGGGGGTGGGTTATTGGGAGATTGAGCGCCAGGGGTGGCTTGAATGCGGACGGTTCCCAAGTTCCCTGCATTGCCAATTGGCGCATTCCCATTCGGGACGGGTAAAGGCCCTAAAACCGGAACTTGAGCGCTCACAGAACCGGCTTGAGTGCCGGAACCAGAGGGAGTCGGTACCTGAATGGGAATCGCTGAATTGTTGGGAAGAGGATTATTAACAGGCGTCACTGCTCGCGTTTGAGGAGGCAGGGTTAAGCGGCTATTCCCGCCCACGGGTGGGGTAGCAGCAGGCGCGGGAGAGGGAGTAATGTTGGTCGGAACGGGGAAATTCGCGGCCGAACCCCCACCGCTATTGGTCGGCGGTTCGCTGGCTGCCGGACGGGGAATTAAACCGGGGGAGGGGCGGTTGCTAGCAATCAGGGGTTCTGGCGTGACTAAGTTGGTCATACCGTCTAAGTCGAGGCGGCCGCTAGTCCGGCTAGCATTAAATTGGTTGCCAAAAACTGGGATGGTTTGGCTAGAAGCTTTGGCATGAATATCGAGTTCGCCATTATTGCGGAAAACGTTGCCCCCTGCTTGAGAGGCTGTCCCCAGATTGGGTTGAGATTGGGCGATCGCCACTAGCCCATAGCGCTCATTTCCCTCAATGGTATTGTTGCGAAGAATCGGCAGTGCAGAAGCTTGGACGACAATTCCGTCTCGGTTGCGGAGAATCCGGTTGCCTGAAATGGTGGGTACCGATCTTTGAGAGATATTAATCCCAAATCCGGTATTCTCAAACAGATTATCTAGCACTTCTGGGCGGGAACTTCCAAACACGGTAATCCCATTGGCTCCATTGTCTCGGAAATGATTGTTACGAACGATTGGAGCCGCCGTACCATTCACGGAAACGCCATCATGACTATTGCCCGCAAAGGTATTATCCGCCACGATGGGGGAGGTGGATTCAATCCATAACCCGTAACCTCTAGGATTGGGGTTGGTAATGGTTACACCTGCGATCGCCGAGGCATTGGCCCCTAGCACCGTCACGTTCTGGCCGGCAAAGGTTGGGCTAAGATAGCGATCGCCCCCGCGAATCACAATCCCTTCTCCCTTGGTACTGGGATTGCCCACAATCGTCACGCCCGATTTCATCACAATCGGGAAGACTTCCCCGGTTTCAGTGCTATAGGTTCCCGGCGCTAACTGAATCACCGTATCGGCTTTAGCCACCTTCAGCGCGTGGGTAAGCGTCTTAAACGGGGCTTGGGTATTGCCTCTCCCTGACGCGTCGCTACCGCTGGCAGGATTAACGTATAGTTGCGTTCGTTCTGCTTGAGCAACGATTGAGGCGTTTGTCGATGAATTACCAGGATTCGCCTGTACTGCCATCCCCGGTAATAAACTGGCGCTGAGAATCAGCGTGCAGCCGAGAAGGCGATACATAAATCCGCTAGAGAGAGACTCGGATTGATTGAGATCCTGGGTTTGGGGTTGTCTTACACTCACAAAACTCCTCCTGACACAACAGTAGCGATAGGCTTGGGTAGGGATTCATTAGCACTCGCAACTCCCCAAGCAGCCAAGCAAGCTGCTGGAAATTTCGATAATTTTGCTAATGAGCAGTTGAATTGATGTTTAATTGTGACTGTCAGTTTCGTAACTTTAAGAAAGATGAAATCCAGCACCCCAATCCTAAAGTTTGAGATTCACACAGCAGAGTACCATTAACACCCGCTTTATGGGGCATTGCGTCTCCAAAAAATCTCAACTCGCAAATCGCTTCCCGATAGAAGCTGACTGTTACGATTAAAAAATCAGTGAGGGTGTTCCAGATGGGGGACATATACGAACAAAGTCGGGCTTTTCAGCCAACCGTTCACCGGATATTAGATGCCAATCTAGACCGCGCCCGTGAAGGTCTGAGAATTATTGAAGAGTGGTGTCGCTTTGGGCTTAACAGCGAAGGCCTCACTAATGAATGCAAGCAGTTGCGCCAAGCCTTAGCGGTTTGGCATACACCTGAAATTCGAGCGGCGCGCAATACCGCAGGCGATCCGGGGACAGAATTAACCCATCCCCAGGAAAAAGAACGCTCTAGTATTGGTCAACTGCTACAGGTCAATTTGTGCCGAGTTGAAGAAGCGCTGCGGGTTTTAGAGGAATATGGCAAGCTGCACCATGCCAAAATGGGAGAGGCTTGCAAGCAGATGCGCTATCGCGTTTATCTGTTGGAAACGAACTTAATGGCCTATCAGCGTCGCCAGCGCTTGCGAGATTCAACGTTGTATTTAATTACTTCGCCCTCCGATCGCTTGCTAACGGTGGTTGAAGCGGCTTTGCAAGGGGGGTTAACCCTGGTGCAGTACCGCAGCAAGACGGCAGATGACTTAGTTCGCCTAGAGGAAGCCCAAAAGTTACGCTCCTTGTGCGATCGCTATGGCGCTTTATTGATTGTGAACGATCGCGTTGATATTGCCCTGGCGGTGGATGCCGATGGAGTTCATCTCGGTCAACAGGATATTCCGATTGGGTTGGCGCGGCAACTTTTAGGCCCGCAACGCCTGATCGGCCGTTCGACGACCAATCCGGAAGAAATGCAAAGAGCGATCGCCGAAGGAGCCGATTATATTGGCGTTGGCCCGGTTTATGCAACGCCGACGAAAGCTGACAAAGCCGCCGCCGGATTGGAATATGTGCGCTATGCGGCCGAAAAAGCCTCCGTGCCTTGGTTTGCCATTGGGGGTATCGATTTAGAAAACCTCAATCAGGTGCTAGATGCTGGCGCAACCCGGATTTCCGTCGTGCGAGCCGTCATGCAAGCCGAACAACCCACCCTAACCACCCAGTATTTCTTATCTCAGTTAACGCGGATGCAAACGATGCGATCGCTTCATCCTTAGAAATCGATCATGAGCGAGTCTGAAATTCAATTACACGTCAATGGCGAACCGCATACCTGTGCGGTGCAGACCCCATTACCCGCTTTTTTGGAACAATTGGGGTTAAATCCGCGCTTGGTGGCGGTGGAATATAACGGCGAAATTCTCCATCGCCAGTATTGGTCAGAAACCACGATCCAATCGGGCGATCGCTTAGAGATTGTTACGATTGTCGGAGGCGGCTAACACCTCCTCAAAGGCTTTCCCAACCAAGGGCTAGCGGGGATCGAGTTCGGTTATCCTAACCGACTTTCTCCCTAACGGTGGCTTTTTTGTCTTTCCAGAAGCGATACATTAAAGATGTAGCGCTGATTCAAGCTGCCTGAAAATCAGTCCTCCGACCCGCACTGTTTTTGACATCATTACACGCTCATGTACAAAAAACTGATTTCGGCGATTAAACCCTTTTTTAAGTCTGTTCTGATCGTTGGTTTAGTCCTCACCTTAACCCTAGGAAATGCCCACGACGCCTTAGCCCTACGCAGTGGCGGACGGATCGGTGGAGGCTCCTTTAGAGCGCCTAGCCGGACGTTAGCGCCCTCTAGACCCAGCGTTCCCGGTGGGGGTTATGGGGGTTATGGGTATCCCGGTGGGGGCGGCTTTCCCTTCCTGTTTCCCTTCTTTGGGTTCCCGATGGTGGGATTTGGGGGTTTATTCTCGGTTTTAATCTTGTTTGCGATCGCGAATTTCCTCGTCCAAAGTTTCCGACGGGCTGGAGGGGATGAGGAACTGAGCTATAGCAGCAATCCCAGCGTCTCCATTGCTGAAGTCCAAGTGGGGTTACTCGCTGAAGCCCGGACTTTGCAAGCCGATCTCGACCGCATGGCGCAAACCGCCGATACAGGTTCCGAAGAAGGTCGCGCTCAAGTGCTGCAAGAAGCCACCCTCGCCCTGTTACGTCACCCGGAATACTGGGTTTATGCGTCTTCCCAAACCCAACAAGCCCGCCTAGAAGCCGCAGAAGCGAAGTTTAATCAACTGGCGCTGGCAGAACGCAGCAAGTTTACAGAAGAAACGCTCTCTAATGTGAACAACCGCCTGCAACAAGCGGACAAACTCGCCAGCCTCCCGGAAGCCGAAGGACCTGGTGGAGAACTGGTTGCTAGTGTCCCCAGCGAGTATATTGTTGTCACCCTACTCGCCGCCACCTTGGGCAAAATGGACTTACCAGAAGTCAACAATTCTCAAGATTTGCGCCGCGCCCTCAGTCAAATTGGTGGATTGGCTAGCGATCGCTTACTCGCAATCGAAATTCTCTGGGCCCCGCAAGAGAGCAACGATACGCTCACCTCTGACGATCTGTTGGCAGAATACCCCAACCTGAAGCTCGTCTAAAAGCGGAAGCTCCTCTAATAAAAAGTGCTGAGAGACTCGATCCCTCAGCACTTGGCTTTTTAAAAGCTAAATAATTGAAGCGCTTATAGCTGTACTCAGTAAAGTGATGACAGAGTGAACTGCTCAACTCACTCAGTTTTAACTCAGCACTCAGCACTCAGCACTCAGCACTTTCTAACTCCCTACCGTGGCGGGCGATTTTGCTTGAAGGCGGATAACCACTCGCGGATTTGGTCCGCAGCCACTTCTCGACCGCCTAAACCAAAGGCTAGCGCGATCGCCACAGCAATTGCCCCTAACAGTAAACCAAATGCTAGGTTAACAATACTGCTGGCGATGCCCATTTGTTGGAGCGCCATTGCTCCGACTAAGGTCAAAATAGCGATGCGAGCAGTTTGTCCGAGGACTCGCGCTTGGTAATTGCCCGAACTGGTAATGATTCGGAAGGTGACATTCGCTAAATACAAGCCAATGGCAAAAATCACCAGTCCCACCAATACCTGACCGGCAATTTGCAGAATGCCTGTAATAATCAGGGTCAGAGCAGCTAACCCCAAGATTTCTGTTGCGGTAATTGTCGCAAACAGCATAATCGCAATCAGAACAATAATCCCTACAATTTCTGAAGGCGATTGAGTTCTAGGGGTTGGACTAGGAGGGGGAGAAGAGAAGGTTTCGTCTGGATAAATCGGTGCATCAACAGCAGCCGCAGGGGGTGGCGGCGTTGGCTCAACGTAGGGTTGAGATTGTAAGCCAAGCCAGTAATAAAGATTATTAAATCCAATCCCGGCAAGGATGCTGGTGACTAACTCAGCAACAAATCGCCCGATGACGTAGGCAATCAGTAGGACGACGGCGGCTGTAAAGATGAGAGGAACGGCGTTGAGTACCTGTGTCAGCATGGCGACTGCTGGAACGGTAATCGCCGCAATTTGTAGGGCATTGAGGGCGGCAATGCCAAAGGGAATTAAGATTAAGACGAAAACAATGGTGCCTGCTAACCACGACAGAGATTGTCCGCCGCTGGCTTGACTAATTCCAAAACGGCTGCCAATCCGATCGACACCGCTCGCGAGAAGCAGGTTGGTGACGATCCGGCGAACGACGGTAGCAACTAGCCAACCCGCGCCAATAATGACGGCGGCGGCGAGCAGCCTGGGTAGGATCAGCAGGATATCATTGAGGAGCGCTTGAACCGGGAGTAAGGTTCCTTCTAGCCCTAATGTACTGAGAATGGAGGGCAAGAAGAGCAGGAAGATAAACCAGTAAAGCGCGCTGGCGAGCGTGTCGCTGAGAATGTTTTGGTTGGCTACACTCTCGTCGCCCATTTGTTGACCCAAGCGTCGATCTAGGTTCAGCGCCCGCAAACCGCGCGTTACGACTAGTTTAACGATGGTGGCAAGGAACCACGCGATCGCTAAGAGAATCGCCGCAGCGCCGAGTCTGGGTAAAAATCCGAGAACTTGATCGAGGAAGCGATTTAACGGTTGGGAAACAACGGTGAGTTGCAGTCTTTCGAGGAAGGCAACCACGACAAAAATCATGATCAGCCAAAAGACTGCGCCGCCAATCCATCTTTCCACGGGGGGAGCTTGGGCGGGATCGCTGGTTCCGGTAATCCAAGCGGCGAGGCGATTGTCAATATCCGTTTTTTTGAGCAGTCGCTCGACGATCGCAGAGATGACTTTGGCCACAATATAACCAATGACCAGAATCGCGATCGCAAAGATGATATTCCAGATGAACAGGGCTTCTAATCCAGCAAACAGTTGTCCTGCGCCGGGTATGCCAAACTGGGCTAGAGGTAAAGGCAGGTAAGTCAACTCAGAAGAAGGTTGCGGCAGAGTGGCACTCCCAAAGGTGAGGCCTTGCCAGAATTCATTCATAGTCGTTTTCTCTCTTTATTCTGAAAATTAGGGCTAAATAACGAAAAATCACTCCTTTGGTCAATAAATACTCAGAGTTATACTACCAAAGTCAGCGTTTGATCGCTGTCGCTACGCAGACTAATTATTGTTGCGAGGTTTGGAGGCGGATCGGCTGACAAAATGGCGATCGCTTCTAAACGCGATATCTTGAGAACAAGAGGGTGACTCGCAAATATTGGAATACAAGACGATGGCGAATGCTCAAGTTTTTGAACAATCTATCCAAATTAACGCCAGTGCAACGCTGGTAGAGCGTTGCATCACCGAGCAAGACTTAATGCATCAGTGGCTCAATCCCTTGTTGAAGTGTGAGCCAGTCGGCAAGTGGGATACTACAAAAGGCGGTCGCAGTCACTTTATCATTCAAATTCCCCTGGTGCAACCAACGCTAGAGAGTGTGGTGATTGAGCGCGAACCGGGTTTAATTGTTTGGGGATTTGAGGGATTCTTTAAAGGACGCGATCGCTGGGAATGTCAACCCCTAGCAGAAGGAACAAGATTGTTAAACCGCTTTGAGTTTGAAATTCCTAACCCGCTAATTGCATTTGGCTTCAATACATTTGCAGCCGGTTTAACCCAAGCTGATATGCAAGCGCAACTCCACCGCCTGAAACGCGTCGCCGAGAAATTACATCAAAGTTTTCAATAATACCTTTTTGAGTGCTGAGTGGGAAGAGGATGGGGGGATGGGGGAAAGAGTGCTGAGTGCTGAGTGCTGAGTGGAAGAGGATGGGGGGATGGGGAGGTGGGGGGATGGGGGGAAAGAGTGCTGAGTGCTGTTGCGTTAGCTTCTGCGTAGTAGTGTGGTGAGTTGATAGTTATCAAGTTTTCTTGTCTCTTCTTCCCCAACCCCTAACTCCCAATTCCCAACTCCCTTCTTCCCCAACCCCCAACTCCCAACTCCCTTCTTCCCCAACCCCTAACTCCCAATTCCCAACTCCCTTCTTCCCCAACCCCCAACTCCCAACTCC
>NZ_MJGC01000105.1 GCF_001746915.1 Desertifilum tharense IPPAS B-1220 | reverse complement strand
TATCAGAAAGCTTGGAAGCCGAAGATTAAGAGGGTGGGGAAGAAAGGGAGTTAGGAATTGGGAGTTGGGGATTGTTCTTCCCCAACTCCTAACTCCCAACTCCCAATTCCCTTCTTCCCCAACTCCTAACTCCCAACTCCCAATTCCCTTCTTCCCCCCATCCCCCCATCTCCCCACCCTCTTCGGTAAGTCTGTGCTAAAACGTTTTGGGATATTGATTCTTGGCTTGATCCTTGCGATTTTTTGCGGGGGGTATCCGGCGTGGGGGAAAGAGGGTGCAGCAGATAAGCCGATTTTAACGTTGCCAATTCTCCAGGAACGGTTGAATGCTGCGAACCAGGAGGCGGGAATTGCTCAGATTAGTTTACAGAATCTCACGATTGATTTAAGGGCGGATAGCGATCGCCCAGAGCGTTTGCTGCCGGAACAATTTTATCAGATTCTCAGTACGGAATTGAGTAGCAAAAAGGTTAATTTAGATTTATCGGATTCCGTAATTTTAGGGACTTTGGCTACTCGGCGCTTGGGGTTGCGATCGCCTTTATATGGTCAAAGTCTTTCCCCTTTATTTAATCCTACCGAATTGGAGCAGATTCAGCGCGATCGCAATCGTTTGTTGCAACTCAGCCAACTCTCGCGCAGTCTGCGGTTGCAAGCCTCACCCCAAAACCCGCTACAACTGACGGTGTTTCGCGGTTCTCTGATTTTGCAAAATACGGAGTTTGTTGGGGAGGGCGATTTTTCTAATACGTTTTTTCTCAGTCCAGTTTATGGGCAAGGTGCCATCTTTCAAGACTATACAGACTGGAGTGGTTCTCGATTTAGTCAGCTTGCTAATTTTAGCAATAGTTTATTTCAACAGCGCGTTACGTTTAAGAACTGTATTTTCTTTGGCAAGTCTAATTTTAATCGGGCGCACTTTCAACAAGACATGAGTTTGGCTAGCAGCGTGTTTGCTGATGTGGCTAGTTTTAATCAAGCGAATTTCGCGCAATTGGCTGATTTTCGGCGCGTTCAGTTTCAAGCCAATGCTGATTTTAGCCAAACCCAGTGGCATCAAATTACTTTATTTAATAAAGGTAATTTTGTTCATTCTCTATTTTTGACGGATGCTGTTTTTGAGGATTTACTGTCTTTTCGGGAAGCTCAGTTTAGCCAACCTGTAAACTTGCGAGGTTCTAGGATTTTAAGTCGGGCTGATTTTAGCGATGTTAGCTTTAGTCAGAATGCTTATTTGAATATTTCGAGTTTACAATTTGATGCCGAACGTGCTAAGATTAGTGGTAATCTGGGCGAAATTAGTCGCAAATTATTGGTGCCTGTCCTTCAGGGAAATGAAAGCTTATTGCGAAATTTAGTCCAAAATTTTCGCGAGTTTGAACAAATTCCTGACGCTAACCAAATTGAATATCTCCGGGAGAGTTTGCGGCTACAGGCGTTAAGAAAAGCAATTTTTAGCCTCAATATGAATACGGCTTCGATCCAACAACTCCGCCAGTTAGGGTTATCCCAGATCCAAGCCAACGCGATCGCACTCAAACGCCAGCAGCAGGAGTTTCAAACCCTCAGCGATCTACTGATGCTGGATGAAATCGATCTGGCCAGTTATATTAAGCTACGAGACAGAGCGATCGCCATTGCTCCCCAAACCTGGAGTTTGAAGCTGCGTAAGGGGTTGCAAGTCTTGGGGCTAGCGGTACTCCTCTCTTTAAGTCGCTACGGCACCAGTTTCTGGCTGACTTTTGGCGTCGGGCTAGTGGCGATCGCCTATTTTGGTTTACTCTTTTGGCTAGTGGATCGGTTTCGGCGTCGCCTTCCCAAACCCATTGCGCCCACTCCTGCCGAATTCTTTTGGGCAACCTTCAGTTACAGTTTCCTTACACTTAGCGGTTTAGTCGCTATTTTTCGGACTTCAGAGTCGCCCAGTTTAACCCTATGCTGTCTGGGGATTGTCTTGCTCCCCATTCCTGCTATTTTAGTCGGACTCCTCTACAAACAGGGTCGCTATCACGACTTAATGGATGAGAGCTATTTTGTTGAAGATGGCAGTATGCGACAATTACGATTATTAATTGGACGCCTGCCCGTTATTCCGCGCTTTCCCTTCTTTCGCGATCGCCATTTACCCCTACTCATGGATCGACGCTGGAACTTACTTAACTACTACGATCTCAGCCTTAACAATTGGTTAAGGTTCGGCTTCAATGATATTCGCCTGCGCGATCGCGCGGTACCCGGCTATATTAGCGCCCTCGTGTGGTATCAGTGGAGCTTAGGCTTGCTCTATATGACGCTGATCCTGTGGACGCTCTCTCGTACCATTCCCGGATTAAACTTACTGATTTATTTTAAGTAATTGCAAACTCAAAGTCACTGAATATTGGTATCCTGTGAATTTTTTCTCTCGCCGAAATAAATTGACAGAGTATCCGCTTATACTCACCCTTAGAGAAATATAAAGTATAGTCTCGCTTCAGTCAACTTGCCCCAAGGAACGTAATAAAATTTTTAAAAGAGATCTACACAAGTCTTATATTGTCTGCCCACCCAAATCCCAATCCACTTTGAGCCATCCATTCAATGAGTTTTGATGGGGTTAGATCGGAAAGTACCAGTCACGCTCAGTTAAAGGTAGACGAATCCGCGCAATCCTACTTCAAGATAGGGTTTGAGGAGGCGCTAGACGCCCTATTGATTCTGGATGATTGCGGACAATATTGCCTCGTGAATTTGGCGGCTTGTACCCTATTCAACCAGCCCAAAGGACAACTGATCGGACGTTACTTCCAAGAATTTTTACACGGCGACGATCGCGATCGCTGGAACTTACCGTTTCACGAAAGCTTACCAGAGACAGGCCAACTGCAATTACGAGTCTTTCCCGCTCAGTTACTACTTGCACGCTATAAACTTGTCCGTCATATTGATGAGAACCGCCACCTCCTAATTCTCCGCGAGTTGATGCCCATCCAGCCCGTCGAAACCCCCACCCTCGCGCAAGAGAACCAACGCCTTCAAAGCGAAATTCGTTACCTGCGACAGCTTCTGAAAGTTCAAGAAATCAACCTGCAAGAATTTCGCCAACTGATCGAACATATCCCAATCGTTTTCTTTATTACCACCCTAGACTTAATCGAAAAACGCTATCTCTCTCCCGCCTATCAATCCATTTGGGGCGCTCCCCATCAAGAGTTAGAAGACTCGCCCCTAGCTTGGTTAGAATACGTCCATCCCGAAGATCGCGATCGCCTCTGCATACCCTACACCAAGAGCGAACCTCACCCAGAACGCTGCTACCGCATCATTCGCGCCGATGGTAGCATTCGCTGGATTAACGAACGCAACTATGGCATTCAAGACAGCGCAGGAAACCTCCTATACTACGTAGGCATTGCTGAAGACATCACCGAACGCCAGCAAATCGAGAATGCCCTACTCGAAAGTCAGCAGCGCTATGCGATCGCCACCCAAGCCGGACAAGTTGGCATTTGGGACTGGAACCTCAAAACCAACGAAATTTACCTCGACCCCATCTTAAAGGCGATGCTAGGCTACGCAGACGAAGAAATTTGCAACCATATCGACACCTGGAGTCAACTGGTACATCCCGAAGACGCACCGAAAGTAGAAGCTGCCGTTAACGCCCATTTTGGCAAACACACCCCGCACTTTGAAGTCGAACATCGGATGCTGCACAAAGACGGTAGCATTCGCTGGATCTTAGCCAGAGGCTCCGCCTTTTTTGACAGCGAGGGCAACCCCTATCGCATGAGCGGTACCGATACTGATATTAGCGATCGCGTCTCGATTCAAACGCAACTGGAACGGCGCGAACAAGACTTTCAAACCGTCGCCGAAAACTCCCCCGATATCATTGCCCGCTTTGATTCGCAATATCGCCATGTTTATATCAACCCCGCCATTGAAACCCTCAGCAATATTCCCAGCCACTGCTTTTTAGGCAAAACTCACGCCGATTTAGGCTGTTCTCCAGAAGTCATCGAACTTTGTACTAGCGCCATTCAACAGGTCTTTGACACCGCTCGACCCCATCGGGTTGAATTAGAATTACCCACCGTTCTAGGACGGCGCTATCTGCAATCGCTGCTGGTTCCAGAATATGCTGAAGATAGTTCGGTTGCCTTTGTTTTATCAGTGACTCGCGATCTCACCGAATTTAAGCAAATCGAGCAAGCTTTACAAGAGCATCAATATTTTTTACAGCAAATTGCGGACGCCGTACCCGTTCTGCTCTACGTCTATGACTTAGACTTGCAAAGAAATGTCTATGTTAATTCTGAATTTACCACCCTGCTAGGCTACAGCCTAGATGAATTGCACGAACTCGGCAATCGCCTATTTTCAGAGTTAATGCATCCAGATGATTTTACCCAAAAATTGCCTTCAGCCATCCTCACCCTCTACGAAGCTCAGGATGGTGAAATTCTCTCGCTAGAATATCGCCTGCGCCACAAAAATGGCGAGTGGCGCTGGTTGCACAGCCGCGATACTGTATTTACCCGCAACCCCGATGGCACGCCAAAACGCATCCTCGGCGTTGCCCAAGACATTACCGAACGCAAGCAAGCCGAAAGAGCTTTACGAGAGAGTGAAATTAAGTTTCGCTCCCTAGCAGAGTCTGCAACGGCGGGTATTGCGATTATTCGGGGTAAGCGCCTGTTGTATGTCAATCCGGCCGCAGAAGCGATCGCCGGTTATACTCAAGCGGAATTGTTAAATTGCAACTACTGGCACTTATTCGCCCTTGAATCCCAACTCCTGTTGAAACGCTTGATGCGTTACTCCACTATCCCCGCCCGACTGGAGTTGAAAATTATCCGCAAAACTGGGGAAGAACGCTGGCTGGAATGCACGCGAGCCAGTATCGAGTTTCAAGGACAAACAGCAGCCTTAACCACTGCCTTTGATATCACAGAACGCAAATCGGCAGAATGCGCCTTGCGCCAGCAAACCGAACGCGAACGTCTCATCAGTTCAATGGCTCAACGCATTCGTGCCTCTTTGAACCTGGGAGACATTCTCCAAACAACGGTTGCGGAAGTGCGGCAGTTTTTGCAAGTAGACCGCACGATTATTTATCGCCATTATCCTGACGGTCGGGGGGTGGTAATGGTAGAATCGGTCAGCCCTCCCTGGAAGACTATGTTGGGAGCGCGGTTTGGGGATGAAGCGTTCGATCCTCGGCAAATTCAACCGTTTCAGCAGGTTTCGACGGTTGCCGTCACGAATATTCAAACTGCCAATCTATCGCCCTGTGCTTTACTGTTTCTCGAACAGTTTCAGATTCAAGCGTTTTTAGCGGTTCCGTTGGTGCAAAATCGGGAGTGGGATCGGACTAAGACGCCGATGGTTTTGGAACTCTCGCCCGGTTTGCCCTCCGGCGTTGTGCCAGAGCAGATGGGGTTTTGGGGTTCGGTGATTGCTCAAGATTGTCAGTCTCCCCGAACTTGGCGATCCTACGAAGTTGCGTTATTACAGCAGCTTGCTACCCAAGTGGCGATCGCCATTCAACAAGCAGAACTCTACCAAAGACTCGAACAAGCCAACCAGCAATTGCAAAAATTAGCAACCATTGACAGCCTCACAGGACTTGCAAATCGCCGCCGCTTTGATGAATACTTAAACGAACAATGGCGTTCTCTAACTCGCGATCGCAAACCCCTGTCGTTGATTCTGTGCGATATTGACTTTTTTAAGCTCTATAATGATTTCTTCGGTCATTTAGGCGGTGACTTTTGCTTGCAACATGTGGCTCAAGTCTTAGAAGGTATGGCGCGGCGTCCAGCCGATTTGGTGAGTCGCTATGGTGGAGAAGAGTTTGCGATTATTCTACCTCAAACTCCAGTTCAAGGTGCTATTCAAGTTGCAGAGTCCATTCGCCAAGCGGTGAAAGACTTGAAAATGAGCCATCCTGGATCGAGGGTGAGTCCCTACGTCACGTTTAGTTTAGGCGTTGCCAGTACGATTCCCTGTGCCGATGTTCTCCCGGATGTATTAATTGCAACCGCAGATACGGCTCTGTATGAAGCCAAAGATCGAGGGCGCGATCGCGTTGCCTTTCGCGAGATTTAAAGCCTGCTTTATGTCGCTCGTCTCACCCAACCATTAATTGTAAACCGACTATCCATAAAAGCCCGCGAGGGAACGCTCACAGGTAAGACTTCATGCATATAGCGACTGGGGAAAAAGACAACGCTATTATGGTGCGGTTCTACTACCTTGTAAGTTTCTGCGGCCACATAATAGTTATTGACAACCTTACTATCATAAATCACTAATTCTCCCCCGCTAAATGCCTTGGGCTGGCGATTGAAATAGTAAACATAAGTCAGTTCGCGAGTCAGCGTATCAGCCGAACCGCTATCGTTATGCACCTTATAATAATTGCCATCGTTATGAAGGGTTAATTGGCATTCAACATCCGAGATATTAAATTGAGGTATTTCTAAGCGAGTTAAAATTTCCGGCGTTACTTCCTTAATCCGCTTAATCATGAGCTGCGAAAATTCCGGAAAGCTATGCAATACCATCGATTTACGATAGTCTGCTTCACCTGTAGAGGTGCTAGTTGGCACAAAATTACGCTCGTTTTTAAGCACATATTTGATTAACCGATTGGTTTCAGCAGGCGTTAAAAATTGTTCTAATTGGATAAAATCAGAAGAAATAATTGGATCGGGTGCAGGCGGTTTTGGCGTCGCGTATTGAACGAATTGAGAAGTAGTGGGTTGTTCTAAGGTTGGCACGCTTTGAGGTTGAGGCTGGGCAAAAATAGGCGGTTCTGTCACCACACCCACTAGATGATGGCTAGAAAACCAAAGTGCCTGTCGATCGTCATTAACTGGCAATTGAAATAACTTAGAAGAACCCGTTGATTGCGATTGCGTTTGAGCAGCAACCGTTCTTAAGAGATTGACTAACAAAGGCGAATCTGATTTGACACTAATCGTGTAATGATGACCGCCCATTAATAACAGCGTAACTTTAATATCTTTCGCAGGCGAAGATTGGGATAAATTGTCCATTGTGAGAAAAAGTAAGTCGATTAAGAGGAGGTGATGGAGTGCCAATCCCCCATCACCCAACGCAAAAATTAGTGTAAAAAGTGACGAATTCCCGTCAGTACCATGACTAGCCCTAACTCATTGGCAGCTTGGATCGAATCTTTATCCCGCAAACTACCGCCCGGTTGAACAATCGCCGCAACTCCCGCAGCCGCAGCCGTTCGCACCGAGTCATCGAACGGGAAAAACCCATCGCTTGCCAGAATTGCCCCTTGGGTATTCGCGGCTGCCTGTTCTAGGGCAATTTTAACAGAACCCACCCGATTCATCTGACCTGCACCGATGCCGAGGGTTGCGCGATCGCGCGTCACCACAATTGCGTTAGACTTAACGTGCTTGCAGACTTTCCAGGCAAACAGCAACTCCTCAAGCTGGGCTGGCGTGGGTTGTTTTTCCGTCACCACTTGCCAGTTTTGGGGATTTTCCACCGCATCATCGGATGCTTGGACGAGTAGACCTCCTGCGATCGCCTTTACAGTATACTCAGGCCCCGTCGCCAGCTCAGGCAAAACCAGAATTCGCAGATTCGACTTCGCCGCCAAAATTTCCTGCGCTTGGGGTTCGCAACCCGGCGCAACTACGCATTCTAAAAAAGTCTGAGTTAATTCCGTCGCCGTCGCTGCATCAATGGGACGATTGAGGGCAACAATTCCCCCAAACGCCGAAACCGAATCCGCCGCAAACGCCTTTTGATACGCCTCCGTCAAACTCTCACCCAGCGCCACCCCGCAAGGATTCGTATGTTTGAGAATCGCCGCCGCTGGCTTATCGTTAAACTCAGCAATAATCCGCCGCGCCGCCTCCAAATCTACCAAATTGTTATAACTGAGTTCCTTCCCTTGCAGCTTTTGAGCAGAACTCCAACCCGTCGCCGCCGTACCCGTTTGATACCAAGCGGCGGGTTGATGCGGGTTTTCCCCATACCGCAACGCTTGAATCTGAGTCCCCGATACAGCAAACTGTTCCGGTAAACCCGCCTCCGTCTGGGCTTGTTGCGCCAGGTAATCGGAAATTGCGCGATCGTAAGCCGCCGTATGCAAAAATGCTTGTAAAGCCCTAGCTTGACGGAATTCTAACCTCGTCTTCCCGCCATTTTGCCGCAACTCTTGCAGATAGGCATCGTAATCGGAAGGATTGCACAACACCGTTAAATAGGTAAAATTCTTAGCCGAAGCCCGTAACATCGCCGGCCCGCCGATATCAATTTGTTCGATTGCCTCTGCTAAAGTAACATTAGCCTGGGCAATCGTTTGCTCAAACGGGTAAAGATTCACCACCACCAAATCAATCGAGCGAATCTGATTATTCGCCAAATCAGTCAGATCTTGGTCTACTTCCGGACTGGGTGCAACACCATCGCCCGTGGTTTCTCGCGCCCCCCGTGCTAAGATTCCCCCATGAATGCGCGGGTGTAAAGTCTTAACTCGTCCCCCTAAAATCTCTGGGGAACCCGTATAGTCAGCCACCTTGGTAACAGGCAAACCCGCCTCTTTTAGGGCTTTTGCCGTACCCCCACTGCTAATTAAATCAAAGCCAAATTCTTCTACCAAACTGCGGGCTAAGTCAATCAGTCCAGTTTTATCCGAGGTACTCAGCAGAGCTAGCGGTGCCATTGTTTTGCGATCGTCCTAAACTTATGCATTAACCAGGATAGACC
The DNA here is from genome assembly GCF_001746915.1 of Desertifilum tharense IPPAS B-1220. Classification (NCBI taxonomy): domain Bacteria; kingdom Bacillati; phylum Cyanobacteriota; class Cyanophyceae; order Desertifilales; family Desertifilaceae; genus Desertifilum; species Desertifilum tharense. The sequence goes on along the minus strand of NZ_MJGC01000105.1, from coordinate 8,485 downwards.
AAGCTGATACAGATGCGTCTTTTGAAGTTTACCGTAGAGGTAGATCGTTGCTAGAGATTAATGAAACGCCGTTCCTTTCTAAAATACTCAAGTGCTACCCTAGCAACGCCATTGCTGCTCGCGACTTGTCAATCTAGAATATCCACTCATTCCACTTCTGGAGAGCCAACTTTGTCACTTGAATTTATCAGCGTTCCGCGTACAACTTCTCAAACGCCAGCCGGGTTAGTCGTTTGCTTGCACGGTTGGGGGGCGAATGCTCAAGATTTAGCCTCGTTTTCTGGAGAACTCGATTTAGACAACTATCAATTTTTCTTCCCAGATGCGCCATTTCCCCATCCCAACGTACCAGGGGGTAAGATGTGGTATGACTTGGAACGTCAAGATTTTCAGCAATTAGCCGACAGCCGCCAGCGCTTAGGAAATTTCCTCAACAGTTTAGCCGAAAAAACCAGCGTTCCCCTATCGCGCACCTTTTTAAGTGGTTTTTCCCAAGGGGGGGCAATGACGCTCGATGTTGGGCTAACGTTACCCCTAGCAGGTTTAATTTCGTTGAGCGGTTATTTACACGCAGAACCCCAAGCCTCAACCGACGGCTATCCCCCCATTTTAATGATGCACGGTCAGCAAGACCAAGTTGTCCCCCTTTCAGCCGCCCAACGCGCCCAGATGGTTTTATCAGAACTAGGGGCAACGGTAGATTATCACGAATTCAATATTGGCCATTGGATTGTTCCAGAACAGTTAACCCTGATGCGCCGCTTTATTCAGCTTCACAGCTAGAGGGGAAGGAAGGGAGTTAGGAGTTAGGAGTTGGGGGAAGAGGGGAACTCGAAGTTGAAGGAATAAACGTAAATCGGCTACTGTTCTAGATACTTGCTCAGAACACTACGGCTTAGTGTGAAGCGCACAACAGCACTTTCTCCCCATCCTCTTCCCCACTCAGCACACTGCTACTTGGTGTGCTAAAGCAATAGCACTTTCAACTTAGCAGTCTTTTCCCCCCACCTCCCCATCCCCCCATCCCCCCACCCTCTTTCCCACTCAGCACTCAGCACTTTACACTCAGCACTCTTTTCCCCACTCAGCACTTTACACTCAGCACTCTTTTCCCCACTCAGCACTCAGCACTTTACACTCAGCACTCTTTTCCCTTTTGCTATGAATACTAAGAAGCCTTTAACCTTGCGCCGCCAGGTGATTCGGCTGGCTACTCCGGTGGTGGCTCAGTCTATTTTAAATACTCTGGTGTTGTTGGTAGACCGGGCGATGTTAGGCTACCATGCTTCGGAGTCGCTGGCCTCGATGCAGATTAATGGGCCGATTTTGTGGGCTTTACTGAGCGTGTTGGGGGCGTTTTCGATTGGTTCAATGGCGCTGGTGGGGCGGGCGGTGGGGAGTAATGATCCTAAATTAGCATCAGCAGCGGCTCGCAGCAGTCTGTTTTTAGCGGTGACTATTGGAATTGTAGCGGCGATCGCGCTTCATTTCGGTTTACCCCTGTTGCTGGCTATCTTTCCCGCCGCTGGAGATAACGTGCAAGCTGCTGCGGCTGCTTATATTGGTGTTATTATCCCCATTATCCCGCTGATGTTGCTCGGTGCGATCGCCGCTGCCCTTCTCCAAGCCGCTGGAAATACCCGCACCCCGTTTTTCGTTGCCCTATTTGCCAATGGCGTCAATATTGTTCTCAATTATGCGCTGATTTTTGGCAACTGGGGCGCACCTGCATTAGGGGTACGCGGGGCGGCGATGGGAACGGCGATCGCGATCGCCCTCAAAGCCGCTATCCTATTAGCGGTCCTCATCCGTCCTCATGGCGCAATTACCCTGCGCGGTTGGGGTGGCGAGTGGCAAGCCTTAGTCCGTATCTTCTGGGTTTCCGCCCCCGCCTTTGGGGAAAAACTAATTCAACATCTCGGCTTTTTCGGCTTTATTACCATGATTGGAGCCTTGGGAGAAGTCGCAATGGCTGCCAACCAAGCTCTAATTAGTATAGAGGCCATTTGCTTTGAATCCGCTGACGGGATTGGGATTGCGGCGGCGGTAATTGTCGCGCAACAATTAGGAGCAGGACGCCCAAACTCTGCCGCACGCGGAGCCAGAGCCGCCGCTATTATGGGGTTAATCTTATTAGGCAGTTGCGGCGCTCTGTTTGTCTTAATTCCCCAACAACTCCTGCAAGCCTTTACTCCCGATGCTCGGATTATTAGCGTTGCTTTACCCTGTTTAGCCGTAGCCGCTGTTGCTCAACCGTTTATGGCAATGGCAACCATTTTAGGAGAATCCTTGCGCGGGGCGGGAGATACGCGCACCGCCTTGGGAGTTTCCCTATTAGGCTGGTTTGCAGTGCGTTTAATTGCTACCTATGTTTTAGCCTTTCCCCTGCATTTAGGCTTACTCGGCGTCTGGTTAGGTTCAACCTTAGATTGGGTCGTGAGAACCCTAGTTTTAACCTGGATTTTATCTCAAGGCAAGTGGCAGAAAGTCAAGGTTTGAACTCGGCTAAAATCGGGGTATTTTCAAGCTCAAGGGGTTCAACAATGTTATCCGAGCGCTTTAGTGAAGCCTTATCCTTTGCGGCTCAACTCCACGCCACGCAGGTTCGTAAAGGTTCTGGCGTTCCCTATGTTGCCCATTTGTTGGGAGTTGCCAGCATTGCTCTAGAATACGGGGCCACTGAAGAAGAAGCGATCGCAGCCCTACTCCATGACGCCATCGAGGATCGAGGAGGAGATACCATCCGCCAAGAAATCCGCCGTCGCTTTGGGGATACCGTTACTGCAATTGTAGACGGTTGCACTGATGCAGACACAGAACCTAAACCGCCTTGGCGCGATCGCAAAGAAGCCTATATCGCCCAAATTCCCCACAAATCTGCCTCCGTTCGCCTCGTCTCGGCTGCGGATAAACTCTACAACGCCCTTTCAATTCGCAAAGACTATCAACAGGTAGGAGAACAAATTTGGGAACGCTTCACTGGGGGCAAAACAGGCACCCTTTGGTACTATCGCGCCCTAGTCAATGCCTTTGAGTCTGTTGAGTCTACCCCTTTAGTCAAAGTTCTGGCTCAAGTTGTCGCCGAACTCGAAACCCTAACTCTTTCCCCAAAGTAGGAGAGGAAATCGCCTTATGATTTATAAAATATGAGCAGATCGCCAAAAGTGGATTAAAACAATGGCAGAAGAAAACAATCAAGAGTATACAGGCAAAGAGGTTCCCGCCCAAAGCGAACAGCAAGCCAGCAATATCCCTAGCGCTAACGCCCCCGATCCCGATGCGGTTAACCCTGAAAATGCGAATGCTAGCCAAAAACAGGGTGCTGAACCAGAAGCAGAGGTGAAGAAAGCAGAGGCGAAACAACCCCCCGCAAACCCAGCGGCGGGTAGAGCCGATGAGAAAAAGGCGACGGAAGCCAAAAAAGTGCCCCCGAAGAAGGAAAAACCCCCCGCTTTAGAAGAAAAGCCTTTTGCAGAGTTTATCCAAGAACATTATATTCCCGCGCTCAAGAAATCCTTAGCGGAAAAGGGCATTGGCGATCTCGATGTCCAATTTGTCCAAGAAAAAATTCCCGTTTTGGGAATGTCCCAAGAACCCCCCTGTTGGCAAGTGATTGGCTCTTGGAAGGATAAACAGCGCCAATTTAGAGTTTATTTCTTTAATGAGGACATTTCCGGTCATCGGGCCTTCTCGTTCACCAGCAATGCTTCCAAGCCTTCAACGCTAGAGCCTTTCTTAATTGACGAGCGCCGCATCACCTTAGATTTGCTCGTATTTGGCGTATTCCAACGCTTAAACGCCCAAAAATGGCTGGCGCTTAACTAAGAAGAGGGTGGGGGGATGGGGGAAGAAAAAGGGAATTGGGAGTTGGGAGTTAGGGGTTGGGGAAGAAGAAGGGAATTGGGAGTTGGGAGTTAGGGGTTGGGGAAGAAGAGATAGAAAAACTTGATAACTATCAACTCAGCACACCGCTACGCGGAAGCAAGCTACAGCACTCATCACGAAGCACTATTTTCCCCCATCCCCCATCCACTTCTTCTCCTGACTCTCAATTCCTCTTCTTCCCCCCATCCTCCCATCCCCCCACCTCCCCATCCCCCCATCTTCTTTTTCCCCAACTCCCAACTCCCAACTCCCAACTCCCTTCTTACAGGGCGTCTTGCAAATTTCCAGGGCGTACTGAAATTTCTACAGTCTGTTCTCCGCGTTTGACTTGCATTTTCAAGGGCTGATTAATTTGGCTTTGTTCAACAGCATCTTGCAATTGTTCTGCGGTAGTTATGAGTTTTCCGTCTATCTGAAAAATGACATCGCCGCGACGTATCCCGGCGGTGGCGGCGGGACTGTTGGGCATAACTTGCTCAATTAATACTCCGTTTATCTCTGGAACGAGGATAACGCCATTAGGATCGCTGTTGATTTGTTGAGCGATTTCTGGGGTGAGGGTAAATAAGCGAACGCCGATGTAAGGATGGGGAATTTGTTCGCCACGGGCTAGTTTATCTTTAATGGCTTTGGCTTTATTGATGGGGATGGCGAAGCCAATACCTTGAGCATCGGCGCGAATGGCGGTATTGATGCCAATAACTTCGCCGCGTTCGCTCAGGAGGGGACCGCCGGAGTTACCGGGGTTGATGGCGGCGTCGGTTTGAATAAAGTCTAAACGTTTATCGGGTATCCCAACTTGGGCGCTAGAACGGTTGAGGGTACTAATAATTCCTAATGTAACGGTATTATCAAGTCCTAGGGGATTGCCGACTGCGATCGCCCAATCTCCGACTTTGAGTTGGCTGGAGTCTCCTAGAGGAGCAACGGGTAAATCGCGTCCCTCTATTTTAACGACGGCTAGGTCTGAGGGTTCGTCTATGCCGCGCACTTTTCCTGTAAACTGACGACCATCTTTGAGGGTGACGGTGACGGTATCTGCACCGCTGACGACGTGGGCGTTGGTGAGAATTAAGCCGTTAGATTCAATAATTAAACCCGATCCTTCTCCCCGCTGGCGGTATTCTTGGGGATTTTGCGGTACGCCTCCTCCGAAAAACTCCCGGAAGAAGGGATCGTCAAAAAAGGGATTGATTCCAGGATTGGTGACGACGCGTTCTGTGTCAATGCGGACGACGGCTGTTCCCACGCGCTGAACGGCGCGGGTGACGAAGCTTTGTGGGGAATCAACTGGGGTGGCTGTCTGGGGTTGGGGGGGTGGCTGAACGGCTGCGTTAATGGAAGAGATGGTTAAACGAGGGGGTAAGAGGGTCTGGGGAAATGCCCAGATTGCAGATAGGGTAAGGGCAGCACTGACAACAGCGATGAGGGCATACTGGGTGAGTTGACGCCAAGAAAATGTTTCGGGTTTGGACGAGATCATGTTTTCTGCTCCGTCTAGTTATCTCTATTGTCTAAAGTAGAGTGGCTCTAATCTTGACGGGGATATTTCAACTAGAGGGGTCGTGTTTTCCGAACTGCTGCTAGGCAATTAGGTGAGGGAGGATTTTTTGGGCTGAAGCTGGATCTGGGTTCTCATGGGTTTCCAAAGGGTTTTTAGGCTTTGGTGAAGATGAATGTAGACCAAACTAGCGATCGCCAATGCTCCAATACGACTCACGATCGCATACGGTCGGATGATTTGCCACAGGGTATCGATCTGCTTCATGGCTTGCAATTTATGATTTGAGATAAACTACGGTAAATTGATAGGATTACCGCATTTAATGATTAGCCCCAATCGTAGCACAGGTTTTGCAAAATGTACTAAAAGTCAATCAATATACCGTAGTATATAGACTGAAAGAAGGAATGAAGGGGGGATGTCACTAATGAGAGTAGGTCATTGCCTGCGATCGCTGCCGCATTTGGCGACGGCTGATATATTGTCCGTGGATATTGACGAGGTAGGGAACAATGTAGGTTAAACCCCCTGAAATCCATCGTTGCGGGGTCATTTCTCCGTGCAGCAACGCCCAACCATGATTGATAGAAAATAGAACAGAACCCACGATCAGAGCGACTTTAATAGCGGTTGGCATCAGTTGGCGATCGCCCAAGCTTCTGAGATACTCTCCGAGTGCGTTGCGTTTCATGATCAGTTCGGGGTGATTGAATGCGATCGCTCTTTAAAATACTGAGATTTAATGAAAAAAACTGTTCAAAATGCAATATCTGTTTTCTCAACTTGTGTCTGCACTCCAGCCTAATCCCAGACTGGATGCTGCCGTACAATCTTCCCAGGTTTCCTCAAGCTTAGAGAACTTGTGGGTGGCGAGTCCAGCGATCGCCCTCTCACTCATCCACCAGGGCGCTACCCTATTAGATGCGCGTTCCTGTGTTTGGCAACACCTGGGAATGCTCAAAGGGTCAGTTTCAGTCAGTTGGCAGCAATTTTCCCAAAGCCAAAACCCCAATCGCGGTAAATTATTAACCAATGAGGCTCAATTAACCCAAAAATTGCGCTCAGTTGGGGTAAAGTGCGATCGCCCAGTAGTCGTTGTTGGCGATCCGCAAACCGGATGGGGCGAAGAAGGGCGCATTGTTTGGATGTTACGCACCCTTGGCCATCGTCAATCCCTATTTGTGGATGGCGGCTATCGCGCCTTAACCAAAGCCGGATTTCCTGTCACTTGGCGAGTCAGAACCCAAGCCACCCAACCGGGAGATTTCACCATCCGCCGCAACTCCCAATGGGAAATCAACCGCGAACAACTGCACGAAGCTTGGAAAGCCGGGGAAGTTGTTGCGATCGATACTCGCGAACGCCGGGAATATCAAGGTAAAATTCCTTACGGCGAATCTCGTGGGGGTCATATCCCTGGAGCCATTCATCTGTATTACAAAGAACTGCTAGACGAAAACGGCTATCTTCTAAGCGCTTCAGAGATCCTTCACCAATTGCAAATCCGAGGAATTTCACCCAACGCCTCCCTCGTTTCCTATTGTACGGGGGGAATCCGTTCGGGATGGTTAACGGCAGTTCTCGCGAACCTGGGAATCTGTGCAAAAAACTACCCCGGTTCAATGTGGGAATGGTCTGCGGGTGCAGAAACAGTCTATCATCTGGCGTGCTAGTCAAAAAAGGGGTTTCAATGGGTCAGCGAAACGATCGAGAGACGGGCTTATCAAGGAAATTGACAGAACTTGCTCAACTGTTTCTCAAGCTGGGTGCCATTGGCTTTGGCGGGCCGCAAGCGCATATTGCCATGATTCACGATGAGGCGGTGGTGCGACGAGGTTGGCTGACTGAAGAACAATTTATCGAAGGGGTAGCGGTTTGCGAGATGTTACCCGGCCCTGCTTCCACTCAAATGGGAATCTATACCGGCTATCTGCAAGCCGGAGCATTAGGGGCGCTGGTGGCAGGAATTTGTTTTATTTTGCCCGCTTTTTTGATCGTGGTAACGCTGTCTTGGGCTTATTTTCGGTTTCAAGGCGTCCCGCAGATTGACAGCCTGTTTTTAGGGGTTTCTCCGGTTGCGATCGCAGCGATTTGTGACGTTCTCTCACCGTTAAGCCTTGCGGCTATAACGGGAGCTTCTCAACCTTGCGGTATAGAGCTTCGCGCTTCTCAGGGTGTCTATCGACTAGCCCTCCACGCGCAGACACGATAAGTCCCACCGTGTTTGTGTAGCGAAAAACCTACACCCTTAATCAAGAGAAAGTTTTACCCACCCAAGGCTTCAAGACATGACTCTTTACTTCTGGATGGAACCCCCTACATAAGAGTTGTCAAGGTTCAAACCGTTCCCAGCGTTTGCGCCCATTTAAGGGTAAGAGCAAGCTGGTCAGTGGTAAACTGATACCCTCTATTGTAGCAACACTCATGTGCTACATGGCTAGACCCTATATGCTCAGGGTTCGACTCACTGAGCAACACAAAGAGCGATTACAAGCTTTGATCAGATAGACGGGGTGTTTCTATGTCCGAAATCATTCAAGACTACTGCAAACGCCTTCGGCAAACCTAACTTCTCTCGTTAATATCGAAGATCCGCTTTTATGTACTGGTTGGCGTTCCCTGAGCGCTAACAAAGACGGGTATAACGGGAGACCCCTGCCGACATCAAGTTGGGTATAAGGTTGCCGGAGTTTTGGGCACATTGGTGGCTGCGATCGCCATTTTTACCCCCTCCTTTGCATTTATCATCCTAGCGGCTCCCTTCTTACTCCGCATTCGCCAAAATCCGGGAATTCGGCATTTTTTGAAAGGCGTCACTCCAGCCGTGCTAGGGGCGATCGCAGCCGCCGCTATTCCCCTGGCTCAAGCCACCCTCATTCAAGAGACACTAGCGCGATCGCTATTTGCCATAATCATCAGTATCCTGGCTTTAATCGCCCTACTCCGCTTCAAGCGCCCCACCTGGCAACTCGTCCCCCTCGGAGCCATTGCAGGCCTAATCGTTGGAAGCCTGTTATAACACCCGTAGATATTACCCCTATCCCCCCATCCCCCCATCCTCTTCCCCAACTCCTAACTCCCAATTCCCAACTCCTC
>NZ_MJGC01000104.1 GCF_001746915.1 Desertifilum tharense IPPAS B-1220 | reverse complement strand
CCCATCCCCCCATCTCCCCATCCCCCCATCTCCCCATCCCCCCATCCCCCCACCTCCCCACCTCCCCATCTCCATCACCGATATTTAGACTCCCAGTCGCGACACAGGGGATCGGAGGGGCCGTTTGGGTGAACGGCACAGACGAGGAGGTTTCCGCCTGGTTTTCCGCCGAAGTAATACTGACAGGTGGCACAGGAACGGGTGTCTTGGAGGTTGCCTAAAGCGCGATCGCGATATTGTTGTGCTAGCTGGCTATTGGGGTTGAGTTGCAAGGCTTTGCTAAAGGCTGCGATCGCCCAATCTTGATTTTCGTATTCCTCTAACCACATTAAGCCAATTTCTAGCCAATCGTAGGCAGGGGATAGATCGGTGAAGGTTTTGCCCTGTTGTAAAATCAGTTCAATGACGGTTTCGACTAATTCTGGCAGTTCAAACGGCTTGCAGATATAGGCCGATGCGCCTTGTTGCAAACCCCAGGCGCGATCGCGTTCTTCAGTTTTGACGGTGCAAAAAATCAGGGGGATATGCTGGGTTTTGGGGTTTTGTTTCAGCCAAGCACAGAGTTCATAACCGTTCATCACCGGACAAACGATATCGGAGATGATGACATCGGGGTGATGGGTTTTCAGAATTTCTAAGGCTTCTAGACCGTTTGTTGCCTCTAATACTTGCATACCGGCTTGTCTCAGGGGATAGGCCATGAGCATTCGCTGAGTGTGGCTGTCTTCGAGGATCAGGACTTCTCTCACGCTGGCACATCCCGCTAAGAAGTTGTTGCTCTGTTAGCTTACCCATTCTCAAAGTCTTTCATATCACAAACTGGGGTTAACTCAGCACAATTGCGGATGACGTTTCAAGATTGGATTTGTTAAGCCTCGCGATCGCGATAAATAGCATCGGCGACGCGACTGACTTCCCGCATTTGGGGGACATCGTGAACCCGCAGGATATCTGCACCCCCGGCGATCGCACTCGTACAAGCCGCCGCCGTTCCCCAAACGCGTTGTTTGGGGTTGGGTTGGTTGAGGATATGGCCGATGAAGCTTTTACGCGAGGGGCCGACTAAAATGGGGACGCCGAAATGCTGAAAGGCGGGAAGCTGGCGCAATAGTTGCAGGTTTTGGCGGTAGGTTTTAGCAAACCCAATACCCGGATCGATGGCAAGGTGCGATCGCGCTATTCCGGCTTGTTCTGAGGCTTGGAGGCGTTCGGCTAAAAATTGGTCAATCTCGCCCATCAAATCATCATACTCGGTTAGGCTTTGCATCGTCTGGGGCGTACCGCGAATATGCATTAAAATAGCCCGAACGCCTAAACGCGCTACAGTGGCGAGCATCTGAGGATCGAAGGTTCCCCCAGAAATATCATTAACAATATCAGCTCCGGCTGCAACTGCGGCTTGGGCGACGGCGGCGCGGGTGGTATCGATGGAAATGGGAATCTCGGAGATTTGGCGAATGGCGTGGATGATGGGGAGGGTGCGATCGCATTCTTCCGTTAGGGAAATTTGCTCGCTACCGGGTCGGGTAGATTGACCGCCAATATCAATAATATCAACCCCCGCATCTATTAAGGTCTGCGCTTGGGCGATCGCGTTTTCTACTCCATAGAAGTCACCCCCATCGCTAAAGCTATCGGGGGTAACGTTTAAAATGCCCATGATATAGGTGCATTTTCCCCACTCAAACAGGCGATCGCGGACTTGCCAAGGTTGAGGCGAACTCAAAGAGGTAGACATAGACTTCAAAAACAGCGAACTCTGAAGCGAGTTTACCGCCAAATGGGGGTTCTGGTTGATAAGGTGAGGCTATGAGCGCGAGGGCGATCGCACTTCGGGTTATCTTATGAGCCACACTTTGCAGTGATTCTAGCAATGGCTCTGGCTCAGACCGATAGAGAGATGGGTGGGCACGATCGCCATCTTCGGGCAATTGCGATCGTTTCAAAACCACTGGCGATCCCCGGCGATCTCGCGTCAAAGAGTTAAGCAAAGTTAATATTGGCTGATTTTTGGGTCACTTCACACCTGCTAATTAGTCATTAGGTTTTAGAGGATTATTAGGCTGAAGCCTTTACACAGAAGACCATACAGGCTTTCATTACAAAACTTGCACATATCCCATACAAAAATTAGGATGGTTGTCAAGTCAAGAAATATAAAGGATGAATTAATGACCTACGCTACCATTACCGCGACCCAAGAATGCTTCGACAAACTCGCTCAAGGGAACCTGTCAGAACGTCCCTCTGTTGAGAACCTGCCCACCCAACCGCAACGCCCAACCCTTATTCAACGCCTGCGTTCCTCCATCAAGCGTTAGGGTTGAAAAGGATGGAAACAGCGCGACAGCTTGGGGAGAAACCCATCAACCAATGGACAGTCCATTCTCCCCAACCCTTAACTACGGCTGAAAAGACAGCGATACGGGAGATGGGATCGCCGCAATCTTCCACTTAATGTAGAGTCTATTTGAGCTTTACCAGTCGGTCAATAGTCTGAGTTTTCTAAGAATAAAAGTTAGTAAAGTCTCTTCTTTAGCAATCAGATCGGCAGTGACATCCATTCCGGGTTGGAGAGGAAATAAGCGATCGCCTTTTTGCAAATAAGGCGTTTCTGCCTCAATCGTCACCTCATAAGTATCTGCACTCTGCGATCCATCTGATGCAGTGATATCAGGCGCGATCGCTCTGATTGCACCCCTGAGCGTCCCATAATCGGGATAAGGATAAGCCGCAATCCGCAGTTGAGCCTTCCCTTGCTGACAGTCTGTAACCTGCGGTCGATCGCAAACTTGGACTTGAGCAATTTTATCAGTAGTGACGCGGGCTTTGAGAGTTAAGGGAGCGCGAGTAGGCGCAATTTGGGCGATCGCCTCTCCTGCCCGTACAACCTGACCGGGATTGCGTAATCCTAAATTAAAGAGAGTACCGTCCGTTGTTGCTAAAATTGCTGTTTTTTGCAAATCTAACTCTATCTGTTGCAGATTGCTGAAGTCTATGGCTAGCTGTCGTTCTAGATCGAGCTGTTGTTGGATCAGAACTTCCTGTTCTTGACGAAATCGCGCCTGCGTTGCTAATCCCGTTGCTTGTTGCGAAGCAATGCGTTCTGTGGCAATCTCCACATCTGCGCGACTGGGATTGAGAGCTGTTAAACTCTGTTGCAACCGGGCTTCGGCAGCTTCAACAGCCTGTTGTTGGCGTTCAATTGTTTGCTTTTGGGCTTCTATTAATGCGCTTTGAGCGATCGCAGCTTGTTTTTGCTGTTCAACAGCGAGTTGAGCTTCTTCCAGTTGATTTTGGGATAAAGCACCGGATTCAGCAACGGGCTGATAGCGATCGCGCTTCAGGCGAGCGACATTGAAGGCGGCTTCTATCGATCTTAAATTCGCTTCAGTTGAACGCAAATCAGCGTTGGCTTTTTCTAGCTCTTTTTCGGCAATTCTCAAGTTAGCTTGAGCTTGAGCAACCTCAGCATTACTGTTGAGTTGTCGATCTTGATACTCTCGGCGCTGGCGCGTCAGTTCTGCTTGAGCGATATTCACCGTTCGCGCGATCGCATCCGTTTCTGCCTCAATTTGGCGATCTAAAGCCTGAATCTGGGCAGCAAGTCGAGCAAGTTGCAGTTCAGATTGGCGAATATTAGATTCCAACTTGTTTTTCTCGGTTTTAAGCTGAGAATTCTCCAACGTGGCGATTAATTCTCCAGACAGAACTTCTTGATTCTCAGCTACCTGAATTTGCTCGATTCGACCATCTGTTGCAGCTTGGACGAGACGAACTTCTCCTATGGGTCGGACAACCGCAGGGACTCTAACAATGACATTATATTTGACTGCGGCGCACAGAAGGAAAGCTCCACCAACCGCTACAATTTGCAAAATGCCTCCTAGGGTTATCCAAGGACTAATAGGAGGTAAAAATTCATCCGCACTGGCTGTATTTAGAAAAGAATCAGAAGAATTATTCACAATCGCAACTGCTGGGCAATAATATCTTGAATTGACCTAGAAAATTAAGCAATTTCCTAGGTCAATATTCTAGTTCACTTCAATCAAAGCTGAACCTTCTCTAACTTCCGTCGCCGTAGGGAGAAGGATTGACGGCGAGGGAAGCTCACCCTTGATTGAGGTTAGCTATAAATAGAAAAAGATAGATTGACTCCTACACATCTAATTCGTTAAAGAAGACAATCGCTCTTTTCTAATCATTCTACTTTCTTTAGGCAAGAGTAGAAGATTCTTCAACGCCCATGTGATGAACCAACGAGCTACAAGCACTACTGCCACAGCAACAGCCACCCGATACAGATGACATATCTTCATCTGTCAGTTCGATCAAACCTGCGGGATTTTCCGGAAGTTGAGATCGTTGCGCTTCGGTTAAGCTATCGCGGTAGTTTTCATCCTTCCAAGCTCGGATGATATCGAGGTTAAACATTTACACCCCCATTTGGGTCGAAAAGTTAACATGGCGTTTTGCCATAAACATACGCTATCATTTTTTGGGAATGATTATCATTCTATTTACTAATCAGATATCGCTGATATCTAGCTTTGAATTTATACCTCTGTAGTGCGATTGCTTTTCAGGTGTTTGTTATTTTTTTACAAGCAAAAATAGACGACTAAAGCGCCCAATTTATTCCAAGATTATACTAAGGATTAAATCAGATTAGGAGATAATAAAACTTAAATGACTTCCAGAGCGTTCGCGTAAATCTGCTAAAGTTCCTTGACATTGAATACGTCCTTCCTCTAGAAAAATAATCCAATCTGCTCGGCTAATAACCTTGGGGCGATGGCTAATTAAAATGGTTGTTTTTCCCTGTCGATGTCCGAGCAAATTCTCTAAAACTTCAGCCTCGCTAATGGGGTCGAGGTTGGCGGTTGCTTCATCTAAAATTAGGATAGGCGGATCTGTAACAATACCTCTGGCGATGGCTAGGCGTTGGCGCTGTCCTCCTGAAAGATTGGCACCAAATTCGCCTAAAATAGTCTGATACTTATCGGGAAGGGTTTGGATAAAACAATCGGCTTGAGAAATTAAGCAAGCTTTAACTACTTGTTCAAAACTAATTTGAGGATTGCCTAATCGTAGATTATCAATAATTGAGCGCGTCCAAAAATGCGAATCTTGAGGAACAATCACAACTTGTTCTCGAACGCACTCTAAAGCCAGGTCTTGTAAATTATAACAATCAATCCGAATATTACCTGACTGAGGAAAATATAAACCTGCAATGATTTTAGCTAATGTACTTTTACCACAACCTGATTTACCAATTAAAGCAATAACTTGACCGCCGGGTAAAGTTACCGAAAAATCTTCTAAAAGTTCTACTCTACCAGCATGGTAAAAATTAAGGCGATCGCAAACAATATCTGCATGTTCGGGAATTTTCACAAAAGGCTTAACCGTAGAGTCGGGGACTTCTGGGAGCGAGTCAACCACATCCATGAATCGTTCAACCGCCGAGCGCGTAAAGGTTAATTGATTGACTAAGCTAATGGTGGTTACAATAAATGTAAAGAAATTACGATTCAGCGCATTTAGAGCCAATAGCTGACCCACCGTTAATTGCTGTTCTAAGACTAAAAAGCTACCCATCCAAATCAGAATCGTTTCTCCTGACAAACTGAAAAAGCCGGAAAAAACATTATTAATAATCGCCATTTGATTTTGACGAAAACTTAAGCGGGCTTGGCGTCCATAGCGAACTTGAAACTCTTCCCAAAACTGAGGGGCAGCATTTTTGGCTTTGAGAATAATCATGCCTTTGAACGTTTCGACTAATAAAGAAGTATTCTCGGCAGCTAAAATTAACCACAAGCCGATATTTTGCTTCAACTTTGGCAGTAATATCCAAGTCGAAAGCGTCATCAGCGCTGCAATTAATAAAGCAACTCCCAAAAGTGGGGGAGAGTAGACCAGCATTAAGCTAAGAGAAACAATGGCGACAAAAAACTGACTGGGTAACAGAATTGCGACTTGAGAAATAATTTGGTTAATCTGTTCTATATCTCGCAATCGGCTGGCGACTTCGCCGCTTAAGTGAGACTCATAATAGGTCAAGGGCAAACCGAGAATGGTTCGACCAAATTCTAAAATTAAATCTAGTTGTAAGCGTTGAGCAAAATGAGCAACTAAGTTTAACTGCACCCACTTGAGGCTGCTACCAACCCAGTGCATCAACAGAACAGCGATCGCGGCAGTCTGTAGCAATCTAGTATCTTGACGGATTAAGATATCATCCGTTAGCACTTGGATTAATAATGGAGCAGCAATTGCGAACGCACCGAGGATGAAATTCAGCAGCAACGCCTCTGCTAGGATTGATGGATAGCTCCAAAATCGTTCAAAGAAGCGTTGCAGACCGCTGACGCGATCGCGATCGTCTGCGGGTATCTCCAAAAGCCGTCGGGGTTCGAGCAGCAACATCACCCCATTAGGCCAATGCTGTTGCAACTCCTGGGACGATATATAGCGAATCCCATAACCCGGATCGGCGATCGCATATTTTCGTCCCTTGCGTCCGTAAAGCACCACCCAATGAACGCCTTTCCAATGGATGATACCGGGTAAGCGCACCACATTTTTCTCGATTAACTCCATTGGGACTTTGACACCTCGCGCATCAAACCCCAGAACCTTCGCCCCCTGACGCAGATTGAGCAGCGTTGTCCCCATCACCCCAGTCCCGGCGGCTTCGCGGACGCGACTTAACGAAAAAACCCGCCCATAATATTTAGCAATCGTGGCTAGACAAGCGGCTCCACAATCTTGGTCGTTGTGCTGCAAAACAACTGGATATTTCATGGCTATCTTAACGGTGGAGGGGCTAGCACCAGGAGGGAGGGAACGCGATCGGGTTTTGCCAATCTCAGAAAGCCGTAGCCAATTCCAGCCAAACCCGTCATCAACCCCAAACTTTCAACGCCCAAAGGCAAATCGCAAACCCATCCCTGCTGCTGAATGCTGGCTAAAATTCCCATCGCCATCTGATGAACCTGAGAACGGCCTTGGGGTAAGCTCAACTGCTGCTGGGCGCTATCCAAAAATTCTAGATTCCCTAAATCCCCATTTCCCAGGGAATGGTTATAGCCAAAGCCGTGCCGAGTTGTGGTTTCCAGAGCAAGATCGAGTTCAACTCGCAAGTCCGGATCGTCCATCAATTTTAAAGAATGCAAGCGTCCCAGACCAATTCCCGGCGCGCCATGACTCCACCCCATACCAAAGGCGCGATTCGCGTAGCGATCCGTCCCAGAATCGCCTCTGTGTCTGAGATCGAGCCAGTTTTGCGCTCTGATTGAAAATAAGCTTCGTTCGTAGGCGATCGCAGCTCCCGCCGCTTCCTGAAAGCGTGCTTCTCCGCTGAGGTGGGCTAACTTCAACAAAGCCCAGGCAATCCCTGCCGCACCGTGGGAAAATCCACTCAAGGGCGGGCATTGAGGTAATGTTATCCAACCCATGCCTTGGGGCATCGTTTGGGCATTCTGCAAAAGGCGATCGCCACATTGAATTGCGGCGGCGCGAACGTTGGAAGCGCCAACGCACTCGCCCAAGGCGACTAAGGCACCAATGCAGCCTGCCGCACCGCCCATGATATCAAATTGCCGATCTTGAGCAATTCGCTCAGGTAACAGTTCCACCCACGCGAGGGCTTGTTCGAGTAAATGCGGTTGTTGCCAGAGGATGCCGAGATGGGTCAGGCTATAAATTAACCCTCCCCAGCCACTAAAAGCCCCAATAGAGGCAATTAAATAGTCTTCAGATCGGATTTGATAGAGCAGCGAGGCGATCGCTGCCTGAGCGAGAGTGGTGTAACGTTGTTCTTGCGTAATTTCTCCCAAATACGCTAAAAATAAAGCGATTCCTGGCAGTCCCTCAAATAAATCCCACCCTAACGGACTGACTGCCCAGTGGCGAGCATCCGTCAAGACAGGGGCTACCCAACCCGCTAACTGTCGATCTCGCGCCGCTAATCCTTCTAGGCGATCGCCAATCTCGCAAGCTGCCTGTAAATAGCTCGCAATGGCGCTGGCTTCATCGGAAACAGTCGAGAATTTGGGGATCGCGTAAGCGGGCGCGGTTTTCACCTCAGCAACCATAGCCAGGGTGGTTAAAGCGCTATCAATGAACTGAAGTTGCTGCTGTAAATCATCCTCACTGAAGCATTGAAGCCGATGTTGAACCAGTTCTAAGCCCGTTTGAGAGAAGAAGTGGGTTAAAGATTCAGCGTTGTTTAGTGCTAAATGGCGAGAATTGGGACGCGTTGTAAATTTAGGGATATCCCCAAGCCACAGGGCTTCCCGTTCTGCGGGAATGAGTTGGGCTAGGTAGGGATGATTTTTTACGTCTACCCAAAGCTTATTAAACAGGCGATCGCGTTCTAGGGCATCGCGCAATACATCAGGATGGAAGCTCTCGCGCAGTAATAGCGAATAGGTGCGGGTTTCTCGGAGAAAAATGCGGATTGGATCGCTAGCAAAGCTCTCAAGTAAGGGTTCTAAGCGATCGCGGGACTTCAGGATGAACCGATACAGGGCGCTAAACCCGCAAGCGATCGCCTCTCGATAGTCCAGAATTTGAATGGGGCGATCGTTTAAAGAAGGCTGATTGTGCGTCTCTCGCAGCCGTCCGGGTTGGCGCACCACTCGCATGGTATCCGTACCAATGGCGGCTAAATGGGGAATGCGATCGGCTGCCAACTGCTGCGAGTCTCCACCCATCCCGCTGGCATCGACTGCCTCATGCTGGCGATTCAGTAACAGGCGGCGCGGCAGCAGTCCGATACGTAAGACAGATTGAGCAATCTGTCGGCGGGCTGGAAGTACGGTATTGAGATCTTCTGAAGCATCGGGGTAGGGTTGAAATAGAGATTCTAGGTCTATTAAGATGGGCTGTTCGCCAACTGCAATTAAGTTTTCGGCATGAAAATCGGTGCCTGCTAGCAGGTACAGCAGGGCGAGATATCCCCCCAAGCGCTGGTAAAATCGTTCGATTTCGGCTGGTGTTTGGCAGGTTTGAGGGGCGATAAATTCCATCCAGCCATACTCTCCTCGATCGATGCCTTGCCAGCACGAGAAGGGTAAAAAGTTACTGTTTTGGTTAATCCAAGCCAGAAGTTCTTGAAAATGGAGATCGACAGCAAGGGGTTTGGGTTTGTAAACGAGGCGAAACCCACTGCTAAATTGCAGGAGGGTGACGCTACGCCCTCGATGATGGCGATCGCCCGCGCCGGGATGAATGTGGACTAAGATGCCGGGTTCGGTTTGGGGAGACAATTGAGCGCAAATCAAGTCCCAGTCTGTACAAAGCCGCTGGAGAAGTTCTTGGCTCCCTTCTACCCAGCAATCGATCGCGATCGCGCATTGCCGCACCAATACGGGATACTCTTGGAGCAAGGATAGACAGAATTCTGGATCTTGTAGGTGCTGCACAAAGCTCTGAAAGCGATCGCTGGGCGTGTCGCCAGATAAACGGTCCTGCAAGCGTGCAACGTTGAGTTCTAAAACGAAAGTTGGGTTGAAAATCTCCTGCAATCGCTCGGATAAGGCGGGTAGTAGCAGTCTTTCTAAGCTCTCGATTTCAAAGGGTAAAGCGGTTGAGTGTTGGGCGGCGAGGGCGGAAAGTTGCTGAGACAAGCGGGTTTTGCCTTGCTCAATTAGGGGAGCGATCGCGCTGAAGAATCCGCTTTCCTGAGACTGGGGAGGAAACTGGGCAAACGCAGTCTGAATTTGGGTTTCCCACGCTAGCAGTTCGGGATGCCTTTTTCTCAGGTTTTCGGGAAATTCTCCTAGAAGATAGCGAAACTGTGACTCGGTAATCCCAATTTGAGCGAGGTGTTGCTGAAAAAATGCCGTATTCCCTCGAAATTCAGTTTGCCAGCGCTGCCTGCGGCGATCGCTGAATTCTGCATTCATCGGCAACGCAGATGAACCTTTTTCCTGGCTTAAGGCTAGGCTGCGCTCGCTTAAGGTGAGGGCCCGTTCTCCCTTAAATCCCTGAAAGACTGACAAATCCATGATGGTAGAGGTTTCCTCGCGAGCGACTTGACTTTTGCGACAGTGATTATCATTATCATTATGGGTGGCAACAACCTTCTAGACAACACGGAATTTTTTAGGATTTAGCCACATCCCCTCGCTCACAAATCCTCAAAAATTCCGACTTCGGGTGTGAGGAGAATTCCATTGACGGCTCAAAACTTCGTTCAGCAATCTTGGATTGGGGCAATACTCAGTCTTTCTGTATCGGCATTACCCTTAAGCGCGATCGCAGCGACTCCCCAGGATGCCAATCCGCGATCGCCAATCATTCCGGGCGATCGCCTTGCTCAAGTGACTTCAGTCTCTCAGCTTTCAGACGTTCAACCCACCGATTGGGCATTTCAAGCATTGCAATCTTTAGTAGAACGCTATGGTTGTATTGCCGGATATCCTGATGGCACCTATCGCGGCAATCGGGCGATGACGCGCTACGAGTTTGCGGCAGGACTAAATGCTTGCTTAGATCGAGTCAACGAACTGATTGTAGCCGCAACAACGAATGTAATTACCCAAGAGGATCTGCTGGTGTTGCAGCGCCTCCAAGCCGAATTTGCCTCCGAACTGGCAATCCTGCGCGGTCGAGTGGATGCACTAGAAGCACGCACCGCAGAACTGGAAGCCAATCAATTTTCTACGACGACCAAACTTCGAGGCGAAGCCATTTTTGCAGTGACGGATGTATTGGCCGGCGATGGTGTCAGAGTCCGTTTCCCCGCGAGTCCCTTTAATCCGCTGACTGGGGAACCGCAGACTTCTAGAGAATTTATCACCCCATCGCAAAATACGGTTTTGGTGAACCGCGTTCGCCTTGATTTTCTGACGAGCTTTACAGGAAGAGATGAACTCAAACTCAGGTTAACCAGCGGCAACTCAGGACACCCTGGTAGAAGAGCGCCGGATAATATTGGGGGGTTTGAGTTTGGCCCTAACCCGGTTGTGGGTTATGTTTCCATTGGCAATCAAGCCGGAGTCGGTCGAAGCGTAGAAGGTCAGCAGACCTTTCAAGACCTCGGTCGAGTTTCCCCAAATAATCAAGTGGGTTTAACCAATCTTCAATACAGCTTTCCCATCGGTTCGCGATTTCGGACGGTTGTAATGGCAATCGGGGGCGAGCATTTCGACTATGTTCCCACCACCTTTAGCAGTTGGGATGATGATAATGGGGGGACAGGTTCGCTCTCGGTTTTTGCCCAGCGCAACCCCATTTATAGCGTCATGGGACCAGGTTCGGGAGTTGGTTTTACCTACGACTTAACCCGACGACTGAGTTTTAGCGCCGGATATCTGGCGAGTGAGGCGTTTAACCCGGCTCAAGGGAATGGTTTGTTTGATGGTCGGTATTCGGCTTTAGCCCAATTAACGTTTCAGCCGACGGATAATTTATCGTTGGGGTTGATTTACAATCGGGCTTATCTGCCAGGGGGTAATCTCTTCAATAACGATATTGGCACGATCCTTGGCAATAACCCCACGTTTCCCCCAACCGCTTATACCACCAATTCCTATGGATTTTCGGGATTGTGGCGAGTAACGCCTCGGTTTGCGGTCAATGGGTGGGTGACGTATACCGATGTGGAGGGAGCCTCTGGTACGATCGCACCCGGTTCGCCGTTTGAGGTTCGCTATAACAGCAGTAGCGCCAGCGTTTTGACCTATGGGATTGCTTTGGCTTTCCCAGATTTAGGCCGGCGGGGCAATTTAGGCGGGTTAGTGTTTGGGGCGTCGCCTTACGTAACGCGATCGCGGATTCCGGCTCCGTTTAGCGATCCGCAAAGCGTACCCGATAATCGAAGCGGGTTTGGGACAACGGATTTACTCAGGCGGATTCCCGATCGAGCAACGCCTTTTCACATTGAAGCGTTCTATGTCTATCGCCTCAACGATAATCTGTTTTTGACCCCCGGCGCGATCTGGCTGACGGCTCCCAATCAAACCAATCGGAATCCTGATGTGGTTCTGGGAACTTTGAGAGCAACGTTTTTGTTTTAAGACGGTACTGAGTGCTGAACAACTGAACCTAAATTTTGTTCAGCACTTTAAACTCAGCTAGAGATGGAGTATCCCAACTTGCCCTTAGAACTTGACCATGTTTTGATTTGGGTGCAACCTTCAGCCCCAGAGATTGCCAAGCTAGAAGCAATGGGGCTTCAGCCCACCTCGCGCACTGCAAGCCATCAGGGGCAAGGAACGGCTTCTCGCTTCTTTTTCTTTGCCAATGCTTATTTAGAACTAATTTGGCTAGCGGATGAGGCAGTTGCTCAACAGAATACAGAACGTACAGCGATTGATTGGCGATCGCGAGCAGCTTGGCAACAAACGGGGGCTTCTCCGTTTGGAGTGGGTTTCAGGTGCGATCGCGACTCCGTTGAGTTAAGGCATTTTCCCCATCCATACTGGGCGGAGTGGATGTCACCTCAAACTTCAATTTATTTTGCCAACTCAGCAACCCAGGCTTTAGAACCGCTCTGGTTTGTGGTTCCTGAATATATGGCTTTTGCAACTCAATTCCAGCAATATCCAGACGATCTTCAAACCCTAGCCGAGTCTCACCCCCTAGGGGTAAGGAAAGTAACGGACGTGAAGATAACGGGAATTCATCAATCTCACCTCGCTTTTCTAAGCCACCAAACGATAGTGACAGCCACTACAGGCTCGTTTCCCTTGTTAGAAATTACCTTCGATTGTGCTAGTCAGGGCAAAATCTTAGATGCTCGCCCTCAATTACCGCTGATTGTCCACTGTTAGCTTGTCAGCAAGGGATTATAGTTCAGGCTGGGAATGAAAACTTTAACCACTGGAATATTCAAAGCGTTTTGCGTTAAGTTTGCCCGAAAAATCTCTTGAATGCCTGCCAAGGCGAGTTTTTCTAGAACTTCTGTATAGTCTTCTTGCAAGTTATCGCTTTGAACCGTCTTGAAGGCTTGCCAGGGCGCTGTGGCTTGTAAACGGTCGAAGTAGTCGTAAATTTTGTAATAAGTCTGAGTGCGATCGCTCTTGAGTGGCTCGACTAATTCTTCACTCACTCCATAAATAAAGGTTAGACGCGATTGAGCAGCTTCGGTAATGGCACGCGTCGCGGCTACAGAAAGGTCTAGGTGGGTGCCATAACCCATATTCACCATAATTGTAGGGGTTAAAGGCTGTCGATCCAGTAGAACTGCCCAAAACGTATGAATGTCAATACAGCTCTTGACCCAAATTAAGACGAGTTTGAAGTTGGCATTCTCAATGCGGGCGATGAGTTCTCTGACGTTAGGATCTGCAATCGTATCAAGAGCGATAATGTGACACCTTTGGAGAGTGAGACGCCCTTGAATGCTCAGATTGGCGATCGCATCTCTTTCAATGAGTTCGTAAATTGCGTGAAGAGTCGCTTCTAGCAGGTGATTGCCACTCGCCAAACCATTAGAAGAATAATGATAGAGCGATCGCGGACAGAGATAAACTGCACTTGCAGGCAGCCAAACACACTCTCCTGTTAATAAATTCTCGCCTCGTACCCAATCAATTTTGAGATCGCAACTGAAAAATCGCTCTGCAAAATACAGCGGTAGTCTATCGGGAGAAATAACCGTTTCACCGCTATCTTTAAGAGCCTTCCAAGATCCAAATTCAAAAGACGATAATGGGTTTTCATAATGGAAAATTTCAATAGCTTCCATTAATGCCGAAACTTTTGCAGCCACTACATTTAACCCTTTGCCATTATGAACCTGAACCATTCTCCCATTCGGTTTAATAGCTACACAGACAGGAATGCCAATGCGATCTAATCCGGTTATGTTCGCACATCGAGCAATACCCACTTCTTTGAGAATTAAACTAATATCGCTCAATGTTTTTGCCGGATCGATTAAGCGATGCGTTCCCTTAAAATAAGCTTTTTTGAGCAACTCTAATTATCTCCTTTCAAGATTTTAGCCAGTTGTCCTGTTATTTGCAATTCATGAAAGAGCGCAAGGGAAAAATCCCAGTCAACATGAAAATAACTAGCGCCTTTGCTAACGATCCAATCCACTAATACTCGTTTGCCAACCTTGTTTTTAATATCTTCTCTATTTGATTGATTGCAGATAGACTGTAAATCAGAATTCACAAAGCAATTGGGGGCTTCTATTCCATTCAATCTTGCCCAATCTGCAATAAATTCATATTGAGATAGCTTTCTCCATAAAGTTTCTTTTTCAGCAAATTCAATAATTCTATTTTGAATCTGACTCTCGATTTGCACAGCTAAGTCAAAATTCCATTGAATCCTAAAATAATCTGGGCTTTTTTGAATAATCCAGTTCACTAAAAGTCTTTCAGACAATAACTCTTGATATCTAGCTTGGGTTAACCCATTAGATTTTAATTCATTGCTAGAATGTTCTTCTTCCCATTCTGTTCTAAGTCTTTCTTTCTCTGTCTGAGGAAGTTCAACTTGCTTCTGTCTAGCCCATTCTCGAATAAAACAGTGTTGGGTTAGCTGAACATACATCTTATTTAAGGATTCAGGATTTTGACTAATAATTTGCCAAGCCTTATAACCCGATATGATTTGATTGTTAAAAGAGACTCCTGTCATCAGAGTTTTATGTTTCTGAAGACTGATAACCGGCTTGGGTCGAGTCGGTTCTTGACTGAGGTTTTCCGATCTAAGAAATTCAGCCTTTTTTGATAAAACTTGAAGAGCATCAACTTGCTTGAGATCGATTTGATGACAAGTTAAGTAATCATTTAATGTACAAGTTTCTTCTAGAGATAAAATGGAGCTTTGTAAAAGACTTTTATAAGAACGCTCTAAGCAATAAACTTGTTTAGCATACTGAATTAACTGTTCGGATTTTTCTAAAGGAATTAAATGGTCTTTAGTCGCATTAGATAAAGTCATGCGGATATTCACTAAAGCTTCAGAAAGGCAGTGAAAATTATGAGAATTTAAGGTATAATTAACAAGGACTTCATCGTCATCTTGTATAATTCCTTGACGGTACCATTCAAAAATAGTGCCGCAGCCTTTCATTCCATATTCTTGAAGTTCTAAAGCTCGAATGGCTCCAATTCCAGAAGCCCCCCAAACTTCAATTCCTTCATGCATAGCGTCAAGAATTTCTCGATGCCAAACAGGTCGATGGGGTGGGATAACTCCATCAATTAAAATAATCGTTTTGATGCCTGTCGAAATGAGCTGATAAATATCTCCTCTTTGAACTGGAGGATAATAGTTTGCTTCTAAAATGATGGATGCATTTTCTTTGGGGAGTGAAGGTCCTAAGAAAACTGCAATTTGATGAGGATCGTTCATATTTAGGCAAGCGTATTAATTTCCCTACAAAATGTTGACTTAGGGAAAACTATCAGAAGTTGAGAAGGGATAGAGCAAATGGATGTTGGGGCTAAACTCTCTAAAATAATGATAATCATTATCACAATAGCATGAAATGCAGCATTCCGACTCGCTTGAGCCTATTGAATTAGTAAACAAAGGGAAAGAAGGGAATAGGCATTTTTGAGATGAACTCTGAGTTGTCAGGATACGCTCTGACCAAAATCTTCGAGAAGCCCGGTAGCGTCAGATCAGTACCAAACAAGCTATGATGTCCTCGAAATTATAAAACAGTGATATAGTTAAAATGAAAACTCGGTTCTAATGGGGAACAGCCATTAGAGGTAACGGGGAAAGTCCGGTGCAAACCCGGCGCTGTCCCGCAACTGTGATGAGAGTTTTGGCTCTCTTAGTCAGGATGCCCGCCGAACGCAACACCGCGTCTCTTCTAGAGGCTCAACAACTTGTCGTTTTTCATCTGCGAGGTACGGATGAGAGCTAATTCAGCTTTCAAACAATTGATTGGGTTTAAGGCAATAACTCCAAAGTTGGAATTGTCGCAAACTCGTTTAGACTGACCGATTTTGTAACAGAAAAACCGGGTTTAAGCAACGCTTGATTGACCGTCATCGAGTAACAGGTGACGGATAGCAGCGTGGTTTAAAAATCGCCGGATTCTACTATAGCGAACCTTCTCTAACTCCCTCGCCCCCTAGGAAAAGGGTTAGACGCATTGACTAACAAAATTGCTGAAAGTCCCATGCTGCTGTAGGTTGGGTTGAGGTACGAAACCCAACATAACCCTAGCTGCTGTTGGATTTCGCGAGGCTTTAACCCAGCCTACGCGACTCTCCTTTTGTTAGTTGAGGTAAACCCAAAGCCACCCTAGCTGCTGTTGGATTTCGCGAGGCTTAACTCAACTTACACGGTTTTCCTGTTATTCGTTAACCAGGGGTAGGAATGCCACTCTTTTAGGCTTGCTATAGATAGAAACCGGATAATTTTCGATGCATTCATCCTCCGAGTTCAAGACGTGGGTGAAACCAATTCTCCTGACCATTTTTCAGCATAAGGACGCTACAACAATGACCATTCAAACTGCAACGCTAGGCTATCCCCGGATTGGTAAAAATCGAGAAGTCAAAAAGGCATTAGAAGCATTTTGGGGCGGCAAATCGAATGCAGAAAGCTTGCGACAAGTCGTGCGCGAGGTTGAACTCACAAACTGGCAAACTCAGCTCCTAGCCGGTATTAATTGCATCGGCATTGGCGACACCACCCTTTACGATCTCGTGTTAGATTGGACAGTCCGGCTGGGTTTAATTCCAGAACGCTTTCAGGCTTTAACTGGACTTGAGCAATACTTTGCAATGGCGCGAGGCAAAGATGGAATTCCCGCCTTAGAAATGACCAAATGGTTTGATACCAACTATCACTACCTGGTGCCCGAAATTGACCAGAGATTGCAGCCAGCAAATTTTGACGATTTTCTAGAAACGGTGCGTCGCGCTCAAGCGCTATTAGGCGAACGAGTCGTTCCCATTGTGCTAGGACCGCTGACTCTCTTGCGCCTCAGTCGTTTGGAGTTGAACTTAGAGCAAGCGGTTTCCCACTTATTAGATCGCTATCTCCTGTTGTTGAGCGAACTGAAAAGCCTGGGCGTCGTTGAGGTACAAATTCACGAACCGGCATTAGTGCTGGGAGATACCGCTAACTTTAAGGCACTTTATCAGTCAACCTTTGCTTCTCTGTCTCAAGTGGGTTTGCCCATTCATCTTGTCACCTATTTTGACGATCTAGGTGCAGCTTACCCCTGGGTTATGGAGTTGCCAGTTGCGGGTATCAGTTTGGATTTCACGCGCGGAGGTAACTTAGGGTTGTTGAAAGCGTATGGTTTCCCCGTCGATAAGCAGTTAGGCGTTGGCATTGTGGATGCGCGTAATATTTGGAAAATTCGCCCTGAATGGGTGTTGTCAACGCTTGAGGCGATTCAAAACGCGACCTCTCAGGTGCGGATTCAACCGTCTGCCTCGCTGCAATTTGTTCCCTACGATGCAATGCGGGAAACCCATCTACCAGAGCCACTGCGAAATGTGTTGAGTTTTGCCGAACAGAAGTTGGACGAGGTAACGATGCTGGCTCATACCTTGTCTGGAGACGATCCGGGCGATCGCATGGCGGTTGTACAAACCCAATGGGAAGCCTTCGAGCAATTTAAGTAGGTGGTCTTAATTAAGTGTAAAATAGAAAAAGTAGTTATCCAGGTGCGATCGCTTTATGCCAGCTCGCTTAAAAATTCGGCTAACTGAGCCGGAAGAGGAAGAACTCTCAAAGTTAACTTA
>NZ_MJGC01000103.1 GCF_001746915.1 Desertifilum tharense IPPAS B-1220 | reverse complement strand
CCCAACTCCCAACCCCCTTCTTCCCCCAACCCCCAACTCCTAACTCCCAACCCCCTTCTTCCCCCAACCCCCAACTCCTAACTCCCAATTCCCTTTCTTCCCCATTGACTGATGTTTGAGAAACTATTTGTTCCCCATACTGACTCTGAAGTACACGGAAGTTCCATCCGTCCGCGCAAAGGTGTGATTATTGGCGCAGGACAGGTGGGAATGGCTTGTGCCTATTCTTTGTTAATTCAAGACTGCTTTGATGAACTGATTTTACAGGATATCCAGAGCGATCGCGCTGAGGGAGAA
The DNA here is from genome assembly GCF_001746915.1 of Desertifilum tharense IPPAS B-1220. Classification (NCBI taxonomy): domain Bacteria; kingdom Bacillati; phylum Cyanobacteriota; class Cyanophyceae; order Desertifilales; family Desertifilaceae; genus Desertifilum; species Desertifilum tharense. The sequence continues at coordinate 17,865 of NZ_MJGC01000103.1, read as the reverse complement.
GTCATGGATCTTAGACATGGCGTTCCTTTAATTAACCCCACTGATGTCAAGGCGGGTACGGTTGCAGATGTGGGACGAGATGCAGATATCATTATCATCACCGCTGGCGCAAACCAAAAACCAGGAGAAACGCGCCTGGATCTGGTAGAACGCAATGTCAAGATTTTCAAAAACCTGATTGCAGATATCGTGCAATACTGTCCCAATGCAATTTTGCTGATTGTTACCAATCCCGTGGATATTATGACCTATGTGTCGTTAAAACTATCGGGGTTTCCCAGTTCTAGGGTCATTGGTTCGGGTACGGTTCTCGATACCGCGCGCTTTCGCACCTTGCTAGCAGCGAAGTTAGATATCGATCCCCGCAGCGTTCACGCCTATATCATTGGCGAACATGGAGATAGCGAGGTTGCGGTTTGGAGTAAGGTAAATATTTCTGGGATGTATCTGTGCGATGGCGGATGGGAGGGAAGTCCTTCTGCTGAAGATCCGCAGTTGCAAGAACTTTTTTGGCAAGTCAAAAACGCGGCTTACGAAATTATTCAGCGCAAGGGTTATACTTCCTATGCCATCGGTTTAGCGGTGACAGAAATCGTTAAGGCTATTTTGCGATCGCAAGAACGGATTTTTACCGTGAGTAGCATTGTCAACGGACTCTACGGTATTGATGAGGTTTGTTTAAGCCTACCAAGGGTGGTCAATGAAAGGGGTATCCTGAAAACGGTCAATCTCACTCTCAGCGATACCGAACGCCAACAACTTACCCATTCTGCTAAGGTCTTGCGGGAAGTGTTCGACAACTTAACCCTATAATTTATAGCTCTTAATTCTAGTCGAGGTTAAACGCTCTGAGCGACATAACATCCTAGGTTGAATGGTACTGTCCCCTTTGATGTTAAGTCCATTTGCTCTAACGCTAATCGAATCAGATGCCCTCTCCTTAAGACGCTGGCAGCTTTAAGCTGTCAGTTCTGATTCTTGGGTAAACGGATTTTGAGTTGGCTTTTTCTTCCTGCCCCCGATTAACCCGCTTAAAGGTAGCGCTAATCAAAACCTAGGTTACACTAACTGGCATTGGAGGTCGAGTAAGCTTGTTGTTGCATGATTCGCATTTCTCGCGATTCTTGCCTCACTTGACCCGACATCGCCGCTTGTTGCAAGCTCATAAAGGCGTTTAAGTCCTCCCAACTGTACTTGCTTCTGAGCAAAAATCGCAGTTGTTCTTCAGCTTCTAAGGTTAGATAGCCGGTGTGAAGAGCTTGGTTGACAATTTCTCGGATATTGTAAAGCATGGCTTGCACCCTATGAAGGGTTTATGAAGAGGTACTTCAAGAAATTTTAATTATTTTTGAGTTTAATGAATCCACCTAGAGGTGTATTCGCGTTCATCCATCGATCTCTACCCGGAGAATGAGAGGTCAAAGCCTTTCTAGGCAAGACTTCTAAGGCGCGATCGCAAACTCATCAAACGCAATGGGCATGGAGTTCGGTCGTTTTGTATCAAAATAGTAACTGCTCACAATGCCCGTTACCGTGTCCAAAATACTGAACGCCGTAATCTCGTTACTCGCAATATAAGGTAAGGGTTCTCCGTTTGAATCTCTCAGAGGAGAGAGAGTCGGTACGATCGGCATTAAGCCATTAGGATCGCCAACCGCCACATATTCCTCTCGGTACCCGCTTGGAACCGGGCGTTTTTGCTCGTTCCAGGCTGCGCCGTAAGTATTTCCAACATTTGAGGTTTCCAAAAAGTGCATTCCTTGAGGACTCATGAACCGATTCCATAAGTGGGAATGACCATATAAGACGAACTGAACGCCTGCGCGTTCCAGTAAAGGTACGAGATCGCGAATAATATAGTCGGCTTCTTTGGGATATTCGTAGCGAATTTGCGTAATTTCCCCAGTGGCATCGCGTTCTTTTATCTGCACCGGATCGGTATAGGCCGGGACGATGTTATCACCGAGGGTATGAGGCGGATGGTGAAACATGACTATTTTATACTTGGCTTGCTGAAACTCCGGTCGCTGTAACTCTTGGGTTAGCCACTGATATTGCGGGCTACCCTGTTGGATGGGTTCAAAGATATGCTGGCCATAACCCCATTTTTCTGGGTTTTCCAGGTCTTGTTCGCGTTCTTGATAGCGTCCCCTCGTTCCGGGAGAGAGATCGGGCGATCGCCAAATGTTGGTTACGTAGAGAACAATTAAACGGATATCGCCAAAAGTAACAGCATAGTACGGTTGTTTCTGACCGGAACGTTCGGGTAAAGAAAAAATTTCTGAGTACGTATCAATATTAAAGGAACGATCTTTAATCTCCTCCAGATCGGCTAGGGGATAAAGCTGTTTAGCCGCCTCGCGAGGATAAGCATCGTTAAACTGGTCATTAATGCCCGTTTCCGTCGAAAACCGCCCCATAATTTCATGATTTCCGACCGCCGGAAATAAGGGGGCATGTTGAATTAACGATCCGCCCGTATAGGTTGCACGAATCCCACCTTTAGTTAGCGTAGCTCGCGTCCGCCCCTGTAAAGCGGGGAAAAAGGCTAAACCTCGATTATCATCAAACCACTCAGAAGCGCGATCGGGATGGTTAACCAGATCCCCAGCAAAAAAAATGGCATCGACTCTTCCCACGGTTTCTGCTACCTTTTGCAGGTTTGCAGGCGTCATTGGCATTAATTGATGATCGGAGGTCAAGAGAATCTTTAAAGGGGTTCCTGGGGGCGGTAAAGGGGCAAGCGTAAAGGTTTGGCTGCTGATACTTTCTCCGGTTTCTCCGATGCTGGTGACGCGGTAGGGAAGGCGCTGTCCCGGCGTTAACCCAGTGGCGATCGCTTCGTGTCTCCAAATTTCTCGTTTGACCGGTTGCTGGTAAATTTGCCCATCTTCGGTTTGTTGACCCACGCGAGATTTTCCATCCTCGCGGACTCGGCTAAGTTGAGTTGTAGTGGCGATCGCCGTTTGTTGCAACCTTTCCCCATATTGCAAGGCGTGCTGAGACCCTGCAAACTCAGTAAACCAAACCACCCGCACAGAATCTTCGGTGGGGAATTGCAGGAACGGATCGGTCAACAACTGCGCTTGCACCATAAAGAAACTGGGAATCACCCATCGCAAGAGAAACACCACAACCCATAATAAAATAACCCCAATCCCCAGGAGCATCCCGTTACTGAACTGAGCAAACTGAAGGTAGCGCATAGGGAAAGAAGGGAATTGGGAATTGGGAGTTAGGAGTTGGGGAAGAAAGGGAATTAGGAGTTGGGAGTTAGGGGTTGGGGGAAGAAAGGGAATTAGGAGTTGGGAGTTAGGGGTTGGGGGAAGAAAGGGAATTAGGAGTTGGGAGTTAGGGGTTGGGGGAAGAAGAGAATTAGGAGTTGGGAGTTGGGAGTTGGGGGAAGAAGAGAATTAGGAGTTGGGGGAAGAAGAGAATTAGGAGTTGGGGGTTGGAAGTTAGGAGTTGGAGAAGAAGAGATCGGAAAACTTGGTAACTATTAACTCAGCACTCTTTCCCCCCATCCCCCCATCTCCCCATCTCCCCATCTCCCCACCCTCTACTCACTCGGAACTCGGAACTCGGAACTCCTAAGAACCTAACTCTCGCGATCGCCCTTCGGCGGCTTTGACGGCTTCTATTAATGCCGAACGGAAGCCAGAACGCTCTAATTGAGCGATCCCGGCGATCGTGGTGCCGCCTGGACTGGTGACGCGATCCTTTAATTCGGCTGGATGCCAACCTGTTTCGCGGATCAGTTGGGCGGTGCCTAAGACGGTTTGCAAGGCCAGTTGAGCAGCGATCGCTCTCGGCAAGCCAGCATAAACGCCGCCATCTGTCAAGGCTTCGATTAAAATTGCAATATATCCAGGCCCCGAACCTGACAATCCAGTGACTGCATCCATCTGGTATTCGGGGACTTCGACCACTTCGCCCACCGCTTGAAAAATCGCCTTGGCTTGGGCAAGTTGTTCGGGGGAGGTTTGGGCATTCGCTGCGATCGCCGTCATCCCCTGTCCCACAGTTGCAGGCGTATTCGGCATCGCTCGGATCGCCGCTTTCCCCGGAAAAGCCTCCTCTAATTTGTTGAGAGGCACGCCCGCTAGAATTGACACAATTAAAGACATAGAGCCATCCGCCAATTCTGAAGTGACGGCGGCAAAAATTTGCGGCTTAATCGCCAACAACAACACCGGAGCGGCAGCCGCTTCGCGATTTTCCGCCGTCACCTGCACCCCATACTGAGCAGCCAGAACTTCGCGGCGTTGGGCATTGGGTTCGCTAACCCTTACCTCAGTTGGCTGATAAACTCCTCGTGCTAGGAGACGGGATAGGAGAGCTTCCCCCATCACGCCGCCTCCAATAATCCCAAGTTTGGTCATCGGTTCAGAGTCGTCCTTCCTGACAGTTTTCCCAGCGGCAAGGCTGGGAGGCTCCAGAATGTCTAGCTGAGTGAGAGTTTCCTCTCAGCAGCTTACATTGGCGCAGGCTCGCGCCGTGTCAACGACAACCTGAAGCCATCAACAAACGCCCCATTGGCAATCCTTAAGCCATCCGTGCGGACTCTTCTGTCCACGCGGGAGCCGGAGCCGGATTTGCAGGGCGAACCGGACGCACTTGCGGTTGAGGCATTTCTTGAGTCGAACCGCTTTGAGTTCTCACCTGAACGCAGCTTGGTGTAAATAAGAAAATGCTTTCTCCAACCCGTTCTTGATGGCCGTCAATTGCATAGGTACCGCCAGCCACAAAGTCAACAGCCCGTTGGGCTTGATCTGGGTCCATCATCGTTAGATTGAGAACCACGGACTTGCGCTCTCTTAAGGCTTGAATTGCTTGCGGCATTTCTTCAAAAGAGCGAGGCTCCATCACCACCACTTCAGACATGCCATTAACAGCACCGGGCATTCCAATCACGTTGTTCATGCTAGAGGTTCCTACTCCTGATTCTGAGCTAATGTCGGGGCGACTAAAGCGATCCGATGTCGCAGAATCCCGCAGGCGACGGCGACTGCGCGGTTCTTCTTCAGGGATCGGCTGCGAATGTTCTTCTCTGTAGATGTTTTGATACTCGTCGGCTTCTACTTCGTCATAACCATATTCATAAACAGGGTCATTCATACCGACAAAGTCTCGTAGCTTGGAAAATAAATTATTCATCGTTGACAAAACCTCCTGCTTTAGACATAACTTGTCTGTGCTTTACTGATGTGCGGGCTATCCCAAGGAACGAGCGCCAACCGATCGATCCTCGATCTCCCCTGCGATCGAGTGCAATCTATTCGGAAACGGTCGCAACCTCACAACAGATTACAACGAATGTCATCAATAGTTTATAGGCAACTGCTCGAATCTGCTCATACAACCCCTAATTTTTTGATTTTGCAGAGCAAATCCGTTAGGTTCGTTCGCCAAATAAGGCTCGACCTAGGCGAATAAAGGTCGATCCAGCTTGAATGGCTAGCCCATAATCTTCAGACATTCCCATTGAAAGATGTTGGAGATGAATGTGCGACCAACTTTGCTGCTCGATCTTACTCGCTAATTCAGCAGTGCGCTCGAAAAATTTCAAAGTTTCAGCTTCGCTCAAACCCAAGGGCGGAATGCTCATCAATCCGCGAATTTGCAAATGCTGGCAGCCGTTGAGCGCGGGCAAGCTCTCCATCAGTTCGGTAACGCTAAAACCGAATTTGTTGGGATCGCTGGCAATTTTGACTTGCAAACAAACCTGCGGCTGGCAGGATAGCTCTCCGGCTAGGGAGTCGAGACGTTGAGCGAGTTTCAGGCTATCCACCGAATGAATCCATTGAAAGAGCAAGAGAGCCGATTTGGCTTTATTGCTTTGTAAGTGACCGATGAGATGCCAGTTAATATCGGGTAGGTCTTGTAACTCAGCTTGTTTTTGCGTGGCTTCTTGAATCCGGCTTTCACCAAAGTCTCGCACCCCAGCTTGATAGGCTTCGCGCATGGCTGCAACCGAAACCTGTTTGGTGACAGCAATGAGTTTAACGCGAGGAGGAAGAGTTGCGCGTAGGGTCTCTAGGCGTTCAGCAATGGTGCCAGTTAAGTTGAGGGAGGTCATTGAAAGGTGCGTTTGTGAATGACCATGAGTTGATCGTAATCGTGCGATTGACCGGCTCGACGGAGCAAGCGCAAGCGATTTTCGACTAAGATACGAGCGTCAGTACGGCTAGTGGGTTCAAATTTAATCCCTGTTGGGCTAGAGATCACTAAGAAAAATAGACGTTGGGCGTAGAGGGTGGTAAACAGTTCCCGACCTTCTTCGATAATGCAGACTCGATAGAGCAAACCAAAGGTGGGATGGCTCAGGTAAATTTCACCGGACATTCAATTTCAATAAAAGTAGAAAGAACGCATTCAGCAGAAGCCGAACTTGGGGTAAGCGGAGATCGGACGGAACCGGGGCTACAGTTAAGACTCATGGCTAAGTTTGCTCCTTGGACGGCGTACAAACAGCGATCGCAACTGCAATACAGTAATCTTGGTCATGACTGAGGCTGAGTTGCCAACAGCAGCGACCCCAAACTGCAATTTGAGCTGAGAGTGTAGGTGAAAGCTGTACTTGAGGAACTCCGGAGTCGAGGCGCTGAATTTCAATATCGGTATAACGCACTCCTGCAAAGCCCGTTCCTAGTGCTTTCGCTACAGCCTCTTTGGCTGCCCAACGCCCTGCTAAGTAGTGAATCGCCGCGCGATTGGTTCGCGCTAGCACGCGGCTTCGCGGCGTTTTACCTAGACCCGTTTCTGGCTGAGAAACCCGTTGCTTATAGTCTTGTTGTTCGCTCAACGTATAGACTCGTTGCAAAAACCGCTCGCCAAAGCGGTCTAAAGTTGCTTGAATCCGGGGAATATAAACCAGGTCAGTTCCCAGATGGATAGTCAAAGTCACCTAACAAAAGCGATCATCCCAATACTTTATCATCCTTCTTCCCCCGTGGAGACCCCCGTTATACCCGCTCCGGTTAACGGTGGGAGGAAACGGGGGAAATTTTATTGGGAACAATCCCCCTAAAATTTCCAAATACAGACTAGAAGTCTTCACAGAATAAATGATAGGTTGAGACAAGCTCAAAAAGCACTGTCTCGGAAAGTCGAAGGCTCGAACAATTTCGAGAAAGCAAGGAAGCAGGTTGCTCGAATCCACGCCCGAATTGCTGACTCTCGTACAGATTTCCTTCACAAGCTAACGACTCGATTGGTACGTGAAAACCAAACGATTGCGGTCGAGGACTTGGTAGTGAAGAATATGATGAAAAACCACAAACTGGCACAAGCCATTGCCGATGCCAGTTGGAGTGAGTTGATTCGTCAGTTGGAGTACAAGTGCCAGTGGTACGGTCGAACGCTGGTTAAAATTGACCGTTGGTTTCCCAGTTCTAAACGTTGTGGAAATTGCGGTCGCATTGTCGATAAATTGCCGCTTGATGTTCGGGAATGGGATTGTCCAGAGTGTGGAACGCATCACGACCGAGATATCAATGCCGCCAATAATATTCTCGCCGCAGGGCTTGCGGTGATAGTCTGTGGAGCGAACATAAGACCGGATAGGCATAAGCCTAAAGGGCAGTTGCGAAACACCCGTAAGGGAAAGAAGCAGAAACCTAAATCGTGAGGTTTAGGTTTCTCCTGTTATCATCGGTACTCCGATTTAACGGGAGAGGATGTCAACCTAAGCGATCGGCGCAAAACTCTATCTATTAGGTTAGAGCGGGGCGGTCTTTTTTAAAGTTGATTTCCCCAAATGAATCGCGCGACCCACAAGAGGGCAAGCATAGCGATCGCGATCCAGTCTCGCAGGCGCAGTTGTTCCTGATGCCACTTGACTCGATGGCTATCCGGACTGGTAAAACCGCGTACGGTCATGGCGCTGGCAATTTGTTCGGCCCGTAGCAATAAGTTACTAATTAATCGCTCGGCGACGAGCAACCAGACTTGAGCCGCCCGACGCAATCCCAATTTTTTCCAATTAATCGCCCGCGTTCGCACCGAACGGACGAGGTTCTGGATTTCTTCCAAAACCAGGGGAATAAATCGCAGCGATAGGGTTAAGGTGAGGGCAATTTCGGTTACGGGCAGATTAAACCGCCGCAGGGGGGCCATCAGGCTTTCAATCCCGGCTGTAATTTCTTCTGGGGCTGTGGTGAGCAAAAATAGGTTGGTGCTATAGATTAGGGTGAATAGCAGGGTAGCCAGCCGCAGACCTAAGTCTAGCGATCGCCGAGAGACGGTCAGGTTGACGGGTGGCTGGCGAATCTCGACAAGCAGATAGCGATAATCGGTGGGTTGTTGGAGTTCAGCGGGTGGGGGAGTGTCTGGCGGGAGGCTGAGGCTGAGTTCGTTTTCGGGTAAGCGCAGTTGATGTTCGGTAGACAGTCCATCGGGAGCGATCGCCGTTAGGATCAGCACAAACACGCACAATAGCGACAACCACCCCAATTGCTGACGCCAAACCCGCCAAGGAATCCTAGCGGAAAGGGTCAGCAATACTAAAATCAAGGCCAGAACCAAGCGGGCTGGCGTATTGGCTAAAACGGGGGCGACTAAAAAAGTAAGCAACCACGCAAGTTTGACGCGAGCATCAAGTTGATGCAACCAGGTCAGCGGTTGTTCGAGGTATAAACCTAAAGGAAGCGATCGCAATAAATCCATCTTCTTGTAGGGATGGGGCTATGGGAGTGCTGAGGATACTCAGAAAACGTTAGGGCAAAATCGCTCGTTCGGCGACTTGATTGTGCGGAATACCGAGGTCGAGAATTCTCCGATTCGCGCGCCACCTTTGGTTAGAACCCAGCACGCTCATCTTAAACGCGAACGGCACGATTTGCTCCGCTACCCAACTCAACCTCGCGGGATTTTTTCCCTCGCCAAAATAAACGGATAGGCGTTCCTGTAAACCCTAAAGCCGTGCGAAACTGCCGTTCAATATAGCGCCGGTAGTTTTCATTAAACCGCTTGGGATCGTTTACAAACAAGGTAATCGTGGGGGGTTGGCTTCTCACTTGCGTCCCATAATAAATTTTGCCTTGTCTGCCTTGGCGGTTGGTCGGGGGAGAATGCCAGCTAATCGCTTCTTCTAAGACTTCATTAATGACGGAGGTGGTAACGCGCCGTTGATGTTGTTCGGCTGCGGTATCGACGAGATCGAGAATTTTAGCAACGCGCTGACCCGTTAAAGCACTGACAAAGATCGTTTCTGCCCATTCTAAAAAGTACAATCGGTTTTTAAGCTGCCGTTCGTACTCGTTGAGGGTGTAAGAATCTTTCTCGACTGCATCCCACTTATTCACCACAATGACACAGGCGCGACCCTCTTCAGCAATGCGTCCTGCTAATTTTTGGTCTTGTTCTGTGGCACCGTCAAGCGCATCAATGACTAATAAAACCACATCCGCCCGCCGAATTGCTTTAAAGGCGCGGTTAATGCCAAAAAATTCCGGGCCGTATTCCACCCCTTTCTTTTTCCGAATACCTGCGGTATCGATTAGGCGGTAAGTTTTGCCATCGCGTTCAACTACCGTGTCAATGGCGTCGCGAGTTGTACCGGAAATGGGGCTAACAATGGCTCGATTTTCGCCTAAAAAGGCATTGAGTAAACTCGATTTTCCAACATTCGGGCGTCCAACGATCGCCACGTTGGTTTCTCGGATTTCTTCCGTATCGTCGGTTGGGGGAAGATGTTGAACCACCTCATCCAGGAGATCGCCAACGCCACTCCCGTGAATGCCAGATACGGGGAACGGTTCGCCAATTCCCAGTTCCCAAAATTGGGCGGCTTGGATCGTACCTTGTTCGGGAGATTCGCACTTATTCACCACGAGGAAAACGGGAACCTGTTGTTGGCGCAACCAGGAGGCGATTTCTTGATCGCCTGATGTCGGTCCGGCTTGGCCATCTACAACGAAAATGGCAACTTTGGATTCTTTGAGGGCGGCGATCGCTTGTTCGCGTATCAACGGCAGAAATTCAGTATCATCGTCAAAAACGAGTCCCCCCGTATCGACGACCAGAAATTCGCGATCGCGCCAATAAGCCGGACGATAAGTGCGATCGCGGGTAATTCCCGGCTCATCATAGACAATGGCATCTTTCCCACCTGCAAGACGATTGACAATCGTCGATTTACCCACGTTGGGGCGTCCAATAATAGCAACTATAGGTAATCCCATATTTTGTATCTCTACTAATAGCGTTTTTTCAGCTTCAAACCTTCATTCTAGCGACCGCCCTTAACTCTGGTCATTGCGGGTCTTTAATCTGTCAGCAAATTGGCACAAAGTATTCCAGAAGCCGCCACTGCGGGTACGCCAATTCCTGGCATCGTGCTATCTCCCACTCGATACAATCCAGAAATCGGCGTTTGAGGCCCTGGAAACATCCCTTTTCCCGCCGGAATAGCAGGCCCGTAGGTGCCTTGATAGCGCCGTAGATAATGAGCGTGAGTTAAAGGGGTTCCTATTAATTCTAGGACGATGCGCTCTCGAATATCGGGAATGACTTTTTCTAAGGCGCGAAATAAAGATTGCGATCGCGCTTTTTTCTTCGGTTCGTATTCCGCGTTCCGTTCCCAACCGGCAAAGGGTTCTAAGGTATAGGCATGAACAACGTGATGTCCAAGGGGTGCTAAATGGCGATCCCAGACGGAGGGGATCGAAATCATGCAGGTGTTTCCCGGTACGGTAATATCTTCATCGCTCGAATGAACGACGACATGATGACCTGTTAATCCTTCTAATCCTTCGGCTTTAATGCCTAAATGTAAATGCATAAAGCTATCAACTGCTGGTGTGGCTAAGGCGCGATCGCGATCGGGTAAATCTTCCAGTTTGAGCAGTTGAGTATAAGTATCCCAAATACTGGCATTAGAAATAACGATTGGGGCGCGCGCGATCTCGCCGTTTCGCAGCCGCACGCCGGTGACTTCTCCTCGTTCCACTAAGATTTGTTCGACATGAGCGTTTAAGCGCAGTTCTCCTCCCCAACGTTTTAAACCCCGAACTAGGGCGTCTGCGATTGCGCCGCTGCCTCCAATGGGATAATCAATGGTGGATTGGCTGCGCTCTCCTAACATAAAGGCGACTTCTGGGGTGACAGTTCCTGAAGCTTTTAAGCCGGAAAGCAGGAAGCACTCTAGATCGATCAAACGGCGCACCCACGGATCGCGTACGGTTCGATCCATAATGTCGCCAACGGAACGATTAATTTGACCCAGTTGCGGTAAAAGTTTGAGCAGGGCGATCGGATATTGGGTTAACAGTACCCACAGCACTTTGAAATCGGGCCGCAGATCGATAGCCGGAATTCCTCGCAGTCCTTCATACAGGGCAAGCAATTGACGCGAAAATTCGGCGAATTCTTGCGCCCCTTGGGGGGTAAATTGCGCGATCGCCTCGGTGTAGCGTTGATGATTGCTGAAGATGGGTAAGGTCCCTTCCGGAAAGTGATAATGACCCAAGGGATCGTAGGCGATCGCTTCTACTGATTCTTCCAAAAGATTTAAAACTTGACATAGGGGATTGAGAGATTGGCGATCGCTTAATCCACAATAAAAGGAAGGCCCGGAGTCAAAGTGAAATCCCTGACGGCTAAAACTGTGGGCGGCTCCTCCCGCGATCGCGTGGCTTTCACAAACGACCACTCGTTTACCTCGACGCGCCAATAAGCCAGCCGCAACCAATCCCCCAATACCGCTCCCGATGACAATCGCGTCGTAGGTCATCAATGTTCTCAACTTCCTAAAGTGCGTTCAATTCCCATAAGAATTGTAAACATTTACTACAAATATTGAAAAAACATTGAGACATTATCCAAAACAGAGTCAGGACTTTAGGCTATAACACAATTAATTAAAGTGACCTGGAGAAAATAAATGGAGAAAAATGGTTTTAAATATCGGATGCTCTGCACGCTCACCTTTGGGGATATTTACGGTCAGATCATCACTTGGTTAATTGTGATTATGGTGAGTTTGGCGGCTGCTTTAGCCCTCATGGGTGCGAGCCGTCCCGTTTATGCTTTAGCAACGGTGGGGCTGATTCTAGTGCTGTCTCTTCCCTTCTTATTGTTTGCGTTTGTCACTACCTTACTCAACCATATCGAGTTTCTGCCCATTGAAGAAGGCGCAACCACCAAAACCCCCGGCGGTACCCTCCACGAAAAGAACCTTCCCCAAAAACAGAAACCCGCTGAAGCCTCTAGCTAAAAATCTCGGCTCTTAAGCCAGAATTCCTTGATAAATCCAAAAAGTTCCTTGCTATTCGTCAAGGGGCTTTTTTTTTGCGTCACGATAGATCCAGAGGAATTGGACACCGAACTCAAATGCTAGAGCATGATGTAATCATTGTTGGTGGTGGCTTGGCGGGTTGTCGGGCTGCTGTGGAAATTGCCAGAACCGATCCCAGTCTTAAGGTTGCAGTCGTTGCGAAAACTCACCCCATTCGCTCTCACTCTGTCGCCGCCCAAGGCGGAATTGCTGCAACTCTGAAAAATGTAGATTCAACGGATAGTTGGGAAGCCCACGCTTTTGATACGGTTAAAGGATCGGATTACCTTGCCGATCAAGATGCGGTTGAACTTTTGACCCAGGAAGCACCAAACGTCGTAATCGACTTGGAACACATGGGGGTGTTATTTTCCCGCCTTCCCGATGGTCGCATTGCTCAACGCGCATTTGGGGGACATTCTCACAACCGCACCTGTTACGCGGCGGATAAAACGGGTCACGCGATTTTGCATGAATTGGTGAATAATTTGCGGCGCTACGGCGTTCAGATTTATGACGAGTGGTACGTGTTGCGCTTGATTGTGGAAGAGGGTCAAGCTAAGGGGATTGTCATGTATCGCCTCCAAGACGGTCAATTGGCAGTCGTGCGAGCCAAGGCCGTGATGTTTGCTACGGGCGGGTATGGACGGGTGTTTAATACCACGTCTAATGATTTTGCCTCGACTGGGGATGGCTTGGCAATGGCGGCTGTTGCAGGGCTTCCGCTCGAAGATATGGAGTTTGTTCAGTTTCATCCCACGGGTTTGTATCCAGTGGGGGTTCTGATTTCGGAGGCGGTGCGCGGGGAAGGGGCGTATTTGATTAATGCTGATGGCGATCGCTTTATGGCTAATTATGCCCCTAGTCGCATGGAACTGGCCCCTCGCGATATTACCTCTAGAGCGATCGCGCGGGAAATTCGCGCCGGACGCGGCATTCATCCCGATGGCAGTGCTGGCGGGCCTTTCGTGTATTTAGATTTGCGTCACATGGGCCGCGAGAAGATTATGTCTCGCGTACCGTTCTGTTGGGAGGAAGCGCACCGTCTAGTTGGAGTGGATGCGGTTGAACAACCGATGCCTGTTCGACCTACGGTACATTACTCAATGGGTGGCATTCCGGTGAATACTCAAGGCCAAGTCCGCAGCAGTCCCGATGGGTTAGTGGAGGGATTTTTTGCTGCTGGGGAAGCCGCTTGCGTTTCGGTACATGGGGCTAATCGTTTGGGGAGTAATTCTCTGTTAGAATGCGTGGTCTATGGCAAGCTGACCGGAAGCGCGATCGCCCATTACGTCCAAAATCGCAAGCTTCCAACTCTAGATGAGCAGCGCTATTTGACGGAGGTCAGCCAGCAAATTCAATCCCTCTTAGACCAGGCGGGGACTTGTCGGATTCATCAGTTACGCCAAGCCTTTCAAGATACCATGACGCAATACTGCGGCGTCTTTCGCACAGAGGCGTTGATGAGCGAAGGTTTAACGCAAATCCAAAACCTACAACAACAGTATCCTCAGATTTATCTAGACGATCGGGGAAAGTGTTGGAATACAGAAATTATTGAAGCGCTAGAACTCCGGAATTTAATGATTGTGGGACAAATTATTCTGTCTGCGGCGTTAAATCGTCAAGAAAGCAGAGGCGCTCATTTCCGCGAAGATTATCCTCAACGAGACGATCCGGGCTTTCTCAAGCATACTTTTGCCTACTATTCGCCCGCAGGTATCGATCTTAGTTATCGTCCCGTAACAATTACTCGATTTGCTCCTCAAGAACGGAAATACTAAATCTTTGAGGTATCTATCCTTTAGTTGGGGGTCAAGGGTATTAACCGGAACCCGAAGATTGCTTTAAAGTAGAAGGAAGGGTCGGTTTGCTCGCACCATTTCTTAAATTAAGCGCTCTATTTTGACTTGCTGGATTTTACTCAACTTGAGAGCCTAGCCTAAGTTCTGAGCGATCGCCGTTTTATAAAACTGAGGAAGAGTAGGAAACAAAGGGATTTTTGTTCGCCTCTCTGTCTCATAGCTCAACAAAGCAAGTTTTTCCTATGATTGAGCTTTTAGCTGCACTTTCAGCCTCAGCAGCCGCAGGTTTAAGAATAGCTTTACCTTTACTGCTGATTGGTTTACTCTATGGCGAGAGTCTGTGGTCGCGCGTTCCTGTTTTGTCCCAAGTTCCACCCCCAGTTGTGCTTGGCGTTCTGGTAAGCTGGTCTTTGTTTGAGCTATTTGCCTCAAAGAAACTGCTCGGTCAACGCGTGTTGCAGATCGTTCAGCTCGTTTTTAGCCCAATTGTCGGGGCAATTATGGGTATGGCGATCGCTCAAGCTGCTGAGGTTCCCGGCTGGCTCGTGGGTTTACTGGGTTTTGTCGGCAGTTTGCTAGCGTTGGTTTTGCAATTAGTACAAGCCGGATGGTTTTACCGACTTCGCGGCTTACCGTTGTGGGCCATCTTGCTTCAAGATTTTCTGTGTATTGTCCTGGTTTTATTTGCTTTTGATGCCCCTCAAGAAGGGGGGCTAATTGCTTTATTATTGCTGTGGCTGGCCATCCGCAGTTCAAAAGAATGGTATCAATGGTACGTTCAACAAGGAAATCCCCACAGACGAGGAAACCCGCGCCGATATAAGCAAGAGCCAGATTAAACTCATTCGGGGCTAAAAGCTGTAACGAGATCGGGAGACATGGCTACCCATTTTTACGATTCTTGGGTAGCTTTTTACGTGCCACACGCGTATGGCACGTCACTCAAGCTGTTGGCTTTTAGCCTGAAGCACTCTAACTCTAGCTATTGAATTGCTGTCTGTGTCAGGGTCATTGTCAACCGTCTTTTGGGTTTGTCGTCACATCATCAAACGAATAGATTGCTCAGGTATAATCTGAGTCTATCAGGATTGAGTTCTGTCAGATGATTTTAGGATTTAAAACCGAGTTAAAACTCAACCACCAACAGCGAACGCAGCTAGTCAAGCATTGTGGGGTCGCCAGACACGCTTGGAACTGGGGGTTAGCACTGACTCAAAACCTCCTTGAACACAATCAAGCTCATCCCCAGGACAAGATTAAATTCCCAACGGCGGTTGACCTTCACAAGTGGCTAGTAGTCATGGTTAAGCCGGAATGCCCCTGGTATTATCAGGTCAGTAAATGCGCTCCTCAATACGCCTTGAGGCAGTTATCAGAAGCCTGGAAGCAAGCGTTCAAGAAGCTCAAGAAACCGCCCAAGTTTAAGAAAAAAGGAACTGCTGACAGCTTCACTGTTGATGGCGCATTGGCTGTAGAACAGAATCGAGTTAAAGTTCCTGTAATTGGCTGGCTCAAGACTTATGAGCGTTTACCCGTTGAGCAAAAGCCTAAATCTTTCACAATCAGCCGTACAGCCGACAGATGGTTTGTGAGTTGGAACATTGAGATTGAGCCAACCCATGAACTTAAACCCGTATCGGTTGTTGGCGTTGACCTTGGCGTCAAAGCACTAGCTACGCTATCAACGGGTGAGGTGTTTGAAGGTGCAAAGAGTTACCGCAAATACGAGAAAAAGCTTTCTCGGTTGCAATGGCTT
Source organism: Desertifilum tharense IPPAS B-1220 (assembly GCF_001746915.1). NCBI lineage: Bacteria > Bacillati > Cyanobacteriota > Cyanophyceae > Desertifilales > Desertifilaceae > Desertifilum > Desertifilum tharense. Next base: position 2,027 of record NZ_MJGC01000103.1, on the reverse strand, counting down.
AATCGCCACAAGGTCAAAGGCTCTAACAACTGGAAGAAAGCTCAAATTCAGATAGCGCGACTCCATCGTCAGATTGCCAACATCCGTAAAGATACACTCCATAAATTCACCTCCTATCTGGCTAAGAACCACAGCAAGATCGGGATTGAGGACTTGAATGTGTCCGGGATGCTGGCCAATCACAAGTTAGCTAAAGCGATTGCCGATATGGGATTTTACGAGTTTCGTCGCCAACTTGAGTACAAATGCCAGTTGTACGGCTGTGAATTGGTCGTAGTTAACCGATGGTTTGCTAGCAGCAAGACTTGCTCAAACTGCGGAACTAAAAAAGAAACGCTCTCCCTAGCTCAAAGAGTGTTCCATTGTCAGTGCTGCGGTCTTGAAATTGACCGCGACTTAAACGCCTCCATTAATTTGGAGAAAGCCGTCAGTTAGACGGTGTTAGCCTGTGGACAGAGTGCTGCCGACAGTTCTGATTGAAGCAGGAAATCAGCTCCAGCTACCTTAACCGGATAGAAAAATCTAGTTGTAGGTAGTTTTGGGTAAGTCTTTTATAACGGATACTCAGGTCGTTTTACAATAAACCAACGTAATGCAGGAGTCCCTGACCGCTAATTAACTCAACAATTAAGGCAATAAATCCAATCATTGCCAAACGACCATTCCAAACCTCAGCGGCGGTAGTCATTCCCCATTCCCATCGCTCTTGAGGGTACATTTTCACGTTCTTTTTCGGGTGCATGACTTCAGAGAGCTGCAAACTGGGGGATTCAAGGGATTCAATCGCCAAGTTTGCTAAATCATCAATAAAACCCGAATGAGTATTCAGGGCTGGAACTCTTCTAAAATTAGAAATTCCAGCATGTTCTGCGAGTTCTCGATACTCGATATCAATTTCTTGTAAGGTCTCAATATGCTCGGAGACAAAGCTGATCGGGACAACGAGCAAATCTTTAACCCCTTGAGCGCCTAATTCTTCTAAAGCATCTTCGGTATAGGGTTTTAGCCACTCTACCGGACCTACTCGGCTTTGGTAGGCTAAGGTGTGCGGGTTAGGACGATTAAGCTGTTGTACGATTAAAGCTGTACAGTCCTCAATTTCTTGTTGGTAAGGATCGCCTGCTTCCTCAACATAGCTAATCGGAACCCCATGAGCGCTAAAGAACAGGTGAACGCGATCGGGTTCTTCAAACTGATTGAGCTGTTGAGCAATTAACTGAGCCATTGCTCGGACATAACCCGGTCGGTTATACCAAGAAGGAACCACCGTATGCTCAATTTGGCGTTCTAAGCTCGGATCGTCTTTCCAGATTTGCTCTAAAAGTCGAAAACTAGAACCGCTTGTACTAATGGAGAATTGGGGATACAGCGGCAAAATGACCAGTTTCTCAACACCGTCTCGCTTAATTGTTGCGATCGCTTCTTCTGTAAAAGGATGCCAATAGCGCATTCCAATATAAACTTTTGCGTCAGTCCCCTTACGAGACAAGCATTCTTCTAAAGCCTTTGCTTGTTCTTCTGTAATCCGACGCAAGGGAGAACCTCCACCAATTTGACGGTAGTTCTCTTGAGACTTTTGCGCTCTTAACGTTGAGATTAACCACGCCAAGGGGCCCTGTAACCAAGGAAACGGTAAACGAATGATTTCCGGATCGGAGAACAGATTGAAGAGAAAAGGGCGAACATCTCCCAGTTGCTCTGGTCCACCTAAATTGAGTAGTAAAACTCCGAAACGACCCATAACGGCTACAGTTTCCCTTAATTTTTCATCTTTGTTACTGATTTTAACATTGATACTCTTTTCTCTAAAGCTCTAAACAATGACTAATTGAGAATTTTTTGCTATTTATTTTAAAACCAAAAACCCCATCTGATTCAGACGGGGTTTTTGGTTGAAGTCAGAACCTGGCACTGAGCTATTGTGGCAGGAGGCAACCCTCCAACTATCGTCGCCGCAGTAGCGTTTCACCTCCGAGTTCGGGATGGTTTCGGTGTGGTTCCACCACGCTAACAGCACCAGGAAAAGG
>NZ_MJGC01000102.1 GCF_001746915.1 Desertifilum tharense IPPAS B-1220 | reverse complement strand
CTACAGTCAACAATCAATGTGCCTAGTTTGTCAATCCTATTCCGGATTACTCATTCTTCGTTCTACAATAATCCTCTCTTTCTGATGAGAATAATTATTGAATTGGCATACTAGATACTGAAGAACCTATTATTTTTTCTCAAAAAGTCGTCATTGAAAGATTTGTAGAAACGAATAAAAACTGTCTTGAGATGCATAGGACAACAATTAATAGAACTTTAGCACTGCATACATGGTTCTCTTAGTTATATCAGTAGTTTGAGAGCTATACCATCCCCCAGCCACTAGAGCGGATCTCAAAACCCTAGCCGTGAGCAATCGTAGCCTGAAGACTCCTGATATGGAGTAGTGTCACTGTTGCTGTACAACCCTTGAAAGTGGGATTGAGACAGCTTTTTCGTGGGACAGATTGCTGCGAATGCTTGTACGTTGGGAGCAACAGACTATAAACTTAATTAAACGAGCAATGTTAGCCACTCACTTAGCCTCAAGACTTAACGGGGCGCAAGCGGTCGAGGCGGAGTTGGTGATTGGGGCTAAATAGGGAGAAAAAGGCGAGTAGAATAATGGAGATGGTGGTCAGAGCGGTTCCGGCCGCGATCGCAAACAGAATTACAATCTGGTATCGTACCGCATCGGTAGGTGTCGCCCCGGCTAAAATTTGTCCCGTCATCATCCCCGGTAAACTGACAATTCCCATCACCATCATTGAGTTAATCGTGGGAATCATCCCCGTTCTCAGGGCTTCTGTGACAATATTATGGGCCGCTTCCCATCGCGTGACCCCTAATGCTAGTAAAGATTCAATCTGTTCGCGGCGGACGGGCGATGATGTTGGATATGTTAGCGATCGCCGAGGCCATCGACCGGGTAAGATCCAACCTAGTTCGCGATCGCGCCGTCCTTGAGATGAGAAATTAGGCGTAAAATGATGGTTGGGGGAATTCTCCATTTAAGACCCAATTGCCTAAGTCGCGAATTTTATAGTCAATCGGATCGTGCAACGTAAAGGTACGGATATTCCGCCAGTAGCGATCGCTCTCCATAGCGACTGGCGGTTGCTCTCGCCCCCATCGCTTCAAAGATACGGCGTAGTGGATGCAACGTGTTCGGTTACAGCGAGATGAGTTAGAAACTGTGTGACCTCCGTTGTTCCCATTTCATTGGGATGCCGTTTATTGTGAAATGGAATGAAGCGGCGAATCCAGTAAACATAAGTCTTTTCAGTGCTATAGGAGTAATGCTTGACCCGTATGGCATCGCGCACTTGGTCGAGCAGCTTTCGAGGACGAGGTTCCAACATCGAATGGTCAACACTCTTATATAGAATATGCCTAAGTAGTATATGTGTTCTACTGAGGTTGCCAGGGCGGATATACGGAACTTTGCTGTAGATCCACCTCAAAGAGCGGGATCTATAGTGAAAGATTAATTCATTCACCCAATACGGGTGGATCTACAGAATTACTCTGTACAATAAGTTGTTAGGCTACTTCAGCTCTCAGTGGGGAGCGTCCTTACAGGCTGTTGGCACGTTTCAAACTCAGCAACGATCCTATCTGTAAAGAAGTCCTTGAAAGTCGTTAGAGTGCATGTGTTATAAATTGGCAAGGATTTGTAATCAACAGGAACACTACCAATATGGAATTATCTGTACTAGCTTTACAAGCCGCTAATATTGCACTCTGGGCAATTGATAAGGTTTCTGGTGGAGCCTTAGAAAAGGCTGGAGCAGATGTTCTGGAGTTTTTGACAAAAAGATTTCAAGGCAAGCTTCAAGTTAGAGGCACTAAACCAGAGCTTTTGGAAGCTGCGATTTTAAGTGAAGCGGAGCAGGATGGAGAGTTTCGGAACAACCTCGAAAAGTTAGTGAATCAGTATCAGCAAATACAAAATAACTCTGTTTCTCAAAATACTCAATCAGGGGTAAACGTTAATGTTTGGAATAATCCGGGTACAGTGATTGGACAGCAAATAGGTCAACAGTTTTTTCGTTAACCAACTTTTTCTCGATCTAAAAAGCTCAGATTTAGAATCTAATAGTAACTTTTTCAGAAAGTTGTTCAACTACATCAAGGTAGTTGTTTTTTTGGTATGTGCTTTAATTTTCTGGTTTTTATTTGGTTGGCTAGCTGATTATTCTTTCCCTTTTGGTCAAGCTCTAGAGCTAATGCTTGCTTGTTTTAATGGAACTATCTCAGCAAGAGTCAATAGCTTACAACAACAACTACAAAGAACAGATATAGTTTTTCAGCCAGATAATGAAAAACAAGTTCAAAAACTAAATAATCTAGAATCTCAAGCCTGGTTATATAAGGGAATTCTAGAGCGCCTTGGTACAGATCCTTCTGCCAATCATGAAAAAATTGCAAGAACGCTTGAGGCATTAGAATATAAAAGAAGTGAAATTCTACAAGAGTTAGAGCCGCGCAGACCTCGCAGCTATCGAGTTTTAGCGGGATTACAGGATTCTATTCGTGCTTTTTTGGCTAGTCAAGCTGAGAAAGACTATGAACAACTTCAAAAAATTGTAACTAATTTAGTTCTTTTTACAAAAAGTCGGCAACCTTCACAAATTGTTCTTTCAGAAGTTATTGATAAATTAGCTACGGAAATAGCACAAAATACTAATCAGATTAGCCCTTATCGTCTCCGTCTTGCTTATAGGCTTGATGAGTTGATGAAGATTTTATCGACAAAGCTAATCTTAAGTTCTAAGGACTCTAAAACTGATAGTAGCTACCAATCAATAGTTGGTGAGCTGCGCTCTCGATTGAATCTCCTATCCAGAGAGTTTAATGATTTGCTTAGAGCTAAGCAAGAGGATAAAAATGAGCTAGATAAGCGTTTAAAAGAAATTTCTAGTATTTCAAAAAATATTTCTGATCTGCATAAGAAAATCTCTAATCGTGATGCAAATATAGTTGACTTACAAAGAAATATTCAAGATTTGACAAAAACAATTCAAGATAAACAGATTCAAATAACTAGCCTGGAACATTCAATTTTTGACTTGAAAAGAGATATTCAAGGTACAACTGAACTCAGCCGGGAAAAGCAAAATTACATTAATAATCTACAGGCTCAACTGTCTCAATTGAGTCAGCAGAAATCAGATCTACAAAAAAGAATTCAGGATCTCTCTACTTACGCTCAAAGGAAACTATCTGAGCTTGAAGAATCACAAAATGACAAATCTCAGTTAAGTTCTCAAAAGAACGAGTTGGAGCAACAATATCGAACATTGTATCAATACTATCAGCAGCAACAGATTGAAATAGCTAACTTGAAAGCACAAATTTCTCAAGTTAATCCCTCACAATCTTCTTATGTCTCTCCCCAACAGACCACTAAGCCAATAGCAATCAAGAGGAAGATTTCAGTAGAGGAGTATCAAAGGATTTCTAATCAAAGTGATTATGTTCGCGTTAAGGCTCATCTGCGAAAGGGAAGCCCTGTCAGAGCACACTATAGAAGAAAACCAAATAAATGATTTTCAAGATGAAGAAAAAAGTGGAAAGTATTCTATAGCGTTTTCAAATGAGACATGAAAAAGCGTTATAGTTTCTAAGATTAGGAAACCTGAACAATTTGTAATCAACTAACATCTCAAACAAACGCTTAATGATGGAAAAGCTTTTACAGAACTGGTAACATCTCCTGAGTAACCTTTTGAGTTGTAACCAAACCGCTTCGATGGGATTTTCTTCAGGAGCATAAGGAGCTAATAAATGACAGGTCACTTGCCACTTTTCACTGCGTGCCCTCAAACTGTAGTAATTGTCAGTAAAATTGAGTTTGCTAGTTTCTATAAGACAATGCCGTTTTGAGCCAGATTCAAGTCTTAAACTTACAAAGCCTCGATCGAGGACTTCCTGCGATTACACCCGCTTTTGGAGCTGCGATCGCAGAAGCGGGGGCAATTTGTCTAACGGCTGAAGCCCATGCACCAGGAGTAATCCTTGAAGTCGAAGGAGAATTTCCCACTAGGTTTCAGTTAGATTGGCAGCCCGTTACGGAACAAGCAAGGCGATGCTGGAATGATGAGGAATATACAACTGAGCAAGCGGCTTATGGCATTGCATTTCTGTTAATTCTGCAATTGACCGATCTGACGGTGATTGAACGTTCTCGTAAAGGCACTGGATTCGACTACTGGCTGGGGAGCCAAGATTCAACCACAATGCTTCCATTCCAGCGCATGGCTCGATTGGAAGTGTCTGGGGTTCGCAAGGGGAATCGGAGTCAGATCAATGCCAGAGTCAAGCAGAAAATAGAACAAACTGGTGCGTCTGACGCAGAAGGGTTGCCAGCCTATATCATTGTAGTAGAGTTCAGTCGCCCAATTTCTGTTGTTAGCGCAAAACAGAACCCCGAAGGAGCCTTACTTCAATGAGCCGGATTCAAATGCTCCACAAGCAAGCAATGGATTTAGCCGAAGCAGCAGCAGTCGCCCGGTTAAGAGGTGAGATCGAACAGGCGGCACAGTTAACCCGCCAAGCTTTTGAACAAGAAACCCAAGCTGCTAATTTAATTGCGAGTGCTCTTGATGCTGAACCCACTCGATCTGTGCTTCACCGTAGCGCTGCATCCCTTGCGATCGAATGTGGAGAATTGCGAGCCGCAGAACGCCTAATTGCAACGGCATTATCTGGCAGTCCACCCTTAGAGATTGCAGAAGAACTCAAAGATTTATTCATTCAGATCAATCTGAGTCAATATCTGAAACGTCAAGGAATCGATATTGACATCAAAGAACTACAAGGATTAAGACGCAACGGATCGGTTGTAGGGAACTGAGTCGGTAAACTCTTGATTTGGGCGTTGGAAAGGTCTGTACGCTCAAGTGGTCTAGTTGCGATCGCGTCTGTTAATTGAGACTCTTTACGGGGCGCAAGCGGTCGAGGCGGAGTTGATGATTGGGGCTAAATAGGGAGAAAAAGGCGAGTAGAATAATGGAGATGGTGGTCAGGGCGGTTCCGGCCGCGATCGCAAATAGAATTACAATCTGGTATCGTACCGCATCGGTAGGTGTCGCCCCGGCTAAAATTTGTCCCGTCATCATCCCCGGTAAGCTGACAATTCCCATCACCATCATGGAGTTAATGGTGGGAATCATGCCCGTTCTCAGGGCTTCTGTGACAATATTATGGGCTGCTTCCCAGCGGGTAGCCCCTAATGCTAGTAAAGATTCAATCTGTTCGCGGCGGCTGACCAAATCTTCCATAAAGCGGTCTAAAGCCAGGGAAGTTCCGGTTAAGGCATTTCCTAAAATCATTCCCAATAGGGGGATGAGATATTGCGGATCGTACCAAGGATCGACACCGATAACGCCTTGGACGGTTAACCCAGTAATGACAGTGGCTGCACCGAGAATAGAAAGTAAACTATTCCAATAAATATTATCGTAGCGGCGACGGGTTCGCCCTACCGCAGCGCGTCCCGCCATGAAGGTCATTGCAAAAGCAACCAGCAAAACCCAGATCGGATCGCGCAGGGTAAATACCCACTCTAGAATATAGCCGACGAGTAAGAGTTGTACCACCATGCGAATTGAAGCGATCGCAAGGCGTTGTTCTAAGCCGAGGCGCAACGCAAAGGAAATGGCGAGGTTAATCAGGATCAGGCTAGCTGCGATCGCTAGTTGCCAAATTTGAATCTCAATATAGTCGGCTTGCATATCACTCTATCCTGAGATCGTAATAGCGCGATCGGTAATGCGTTCGAGTTGCGACGGATCGTGACTCGTCCACAAATAAGCGCGGTTCGTATCTTCAGCTTGCCAGGTTTGCACCAATAACTCAAATTGACGCACCGTTTCCGCATCTAAAGACGCCGTAGGTTCATCGAGTAAAAAGATTTGGGGACTCAGTTGCAAGGCTCGTAAAAACGCCACAATTTGGGACTCGCCGCCCGATAGGGAACTGCTAGGCTGTTGCAAAAATTGGGAACTGCGACCAAGTTTATCTAGATAATGCAGAATCATCTCGCGGCTGTAAGTCTTGTGGCGATGACTTTTAAGGGTAAAAACCCGCTGTAAATTGAATTCTACCGTCCCTTCCCATAAAGCCGGACGTTGATGCAGATAAATAACCTGCGTGCGATACTCTGGAACAGACCACTGGCTGAGGGGTTTAGAGCAAAAGGCAATCTCGCCCGCTTGAATAGGGTCTAAGGTGGCGATCGCTCTCAGGAGTAAACTTTTACCAGAACCCGATGGCCCAGTGACAGCTAAACGTTCTCCCGGTTGTACTGCAAACGTGAAGTTTCGCCAAATCCAGCGGCTTTCTATTTGGCGACCGAGGTTTTGCACCTCAAGCAAGGGATAAGTCGTAGAGGTAGAGACCCTGACTGACTGGCTCGCCATCGTGCCTTGCTGACCCTAAAAACTCCTTTTCTATCTTATAAGGGTTTGGGTAATGCACCCGCATCAAATAACGCCACAAACTCTTCAACCTGTTGGCGCACTTCCACCGGGGCTTGTTTGGGATGATGAATTCCTAGCGCCACATGCATCGGACAATTACTCCATTCATGACAGTCCCAAGCCGCCGCAACTTCTGCTAGGGTTTTACCGCGATACGTACACAGATAGGGGATGACCGTTTTCAGATAAACCTCATAAACCTCTCCACGCGGTAACGTCGCCCCCTGCAAGTTCGCCCCGCGTAGGTTGGTATCGCGCAGCTTAACGCCCCAAAGATTCGCCCCCATCAAATTGGCATCCTTGAGATTGGCATCCACCAGATTCGCTTGGCTGAGATTGGCTTGGGTTAAATTCGCCCCCCGCAAGTGAACGTACTCCAGGTTCGCTTCGCTGAGATTCGCCCCCATCAAATTGGCTTCGCTTAAATTGGCATCAATTAAATTAGCTCCGCTTAAATCCGCACCACTTAAATTAGCCTTGCTAAGATTAACACCTCGTAAGTGAATCCCCTTAAGATTCGCTTGACTTAAATCGGCTTCGCGGAGATTTTTATTGTCAAAAGAACTACAGGGGTCTGAACCCGCTATGCAAGACAACTTGAGGTCATTTATAGTCTTAATATCCATCTGCGTAAATCCTGTTCTTTAGTAACATTATACACCGATGCTTTCAGGGTTCCGGGGCAAAAGTTTGGTGTCTTGGTTCAGTTTGCCTCCCTCAGCGAGAATCCTCAACCTGAAAAAGCCTTTAAAATCTATCTTTCGTTAGATTTTTGTTTTTTGAGCAGTGCTTATTTACACGCTTTGTCCCAAAAGCCTCTCAGTATTCTTCGCTCGAAAAAAATGACGAGAACCTTATGTTCGAGGTTTCCTCATCGAACCGGACAAAAAAGCCAACAGCGTTGGCGACAGATAAGCGTATTTTTAACAACCCAATACGGAAACCACAAAAAAGCTAAAAATAGGTTAGCGACTTTTTTCTGACAAAATGATTTTTGACAAGCCTTTTTAGAGCTGCTAAGAAAGTCTATAGCGAATTCGGAAAAGGGGCGATTTGATTTGTAGTAGTTAATAGCAGTATCTGTGTTCCCGTCTCAAAGTCTCCTGTTAATTGACTCTACTACTTCTAAATCCCTTATCCTCCTTAAGGAGTAGAACATGAGTTTCACAAAGAATACCACTTGGATTGCAGTAACTGCTGTCTCTGTTCTGGGAACAGGATTAGCTACCCCAGCAGAAACCTATGCTCTGACCCTAACAGCAACCGCTCAATGTAGCGCCACTCCCCCGGTTGCCCTCTATCCCACCCGTGTCATCAACGGGGATTGTCAAATTAAACAAGTGATTCCGACGCAAAATCCGATCGTCGGAAACGGGATTGATGAAGCCACATTCTGGGATTTTGATTTTACCCAAGATCCAAATTATTCCTTGTTTTCTGCATTTGCCCAAGCCGGAAACGTCCTAACATCGGCGGTTTTGAGCTTAGAAATTATTCCGAAAACCTCTTTAGTTGCAACCGATCTGCTGGGGATCGTTGACGTTCAAAGCAATTTGCTGTCAGAATATACAAGTTTGCCAGGAACGCTCAATCAACCTTTTACATTTACCCAAGATTTACTGAGCCTTCCCCTTAACCCTTATCAGCCTCAAAGCATTTTAGCGTCTCTTTTTTCTGGAAAAAACGGAAAAATTCCCTTTCGCTATGATGATGACGCTATTGTGGTCTCCAGTACCTTATCGCTGACCATTGATGAAAGCATTGCTCCGGTTCCCGAACCCACCTCAACGCTCGGCTATCTCCTTTTAGGATTGGGTGGAATTGGAACGCTGTGGAATCGCCAAAAAATGGCAAGAAATGCCTAATTAAACCGCAATTTTGAGACTTTTTGACTTTGCTGGCGAGTTGTTAAGCCTGGAAATCCAACCTTCAAGATTGATTGCCAAAAGCCCCTTTTCTTTTCGCCAAACCCCGTGAAACGAGGATTTGATTTCCAGTACAGGCATCGCTTAACCTATCGGGTCTTGCTTGAGGGAGGAATCCCAATCTGTTACTTTGCTTTAAGGTTTGAAACGTATGAAACTTACACGCTCTTCACCCTTGTCGCCCACTCAAACACGCTCTGTCACTCTCGTGATTCCGTCGTGTAATGAAGAAGGCAACCTCGAAAGACTTTTCCGCTTTATCGAACAAACCTTTGACGATTTAGGTTACGCGCTACCCGTCTTGCTGATTGATGACGGAAGTACCGACAACAGCCCGCAAATTTTAGCACGCTTGAGCCATCAATATTCCTTCTTGAAAGTGATTCGCCATCCGCAACGTCGCGGCGTCACTCAAGTTTGGAAAACCGCCCTGTCGCACGTTACCACCGATTGGATTTTGTGGGGACAAGCCGACTTAGAATCCGATCCGCGCACCGATATTCCCCTCCTCCTAGAAGCCTGTACCCCTGGCGTTGATGCGGTTGCAGGCTGGCGACAAAACCGCCGCGATAAAAAGCTGTTCGCCTCTAGTTTTGCTAATAACGCCTGTCGCTTCGTCTTCAACAGCCGCATCCATGACATGAACTGGATCAAGATCGTGCGGCGAGATATTTTAACCCAGTTGCCCATCGAACGCATCACCCATCGCTATTTACTCGCTGTTCTATCCGGTCAAGGCTATCGCGTCACCGAAGTTCCGACGCCTTGGCATACGCGCTTCTCCGGTGAAAGTAAATTTGGGTTTGGTCGCCTGTTTTCCTCCGGTCGCGATTTTCTGTTATTGCTGGCGTGGTGGTATTCCTCCCAGTCGTCTCCGACCTACTCGCCCGTCCGCAAGAACCGGAAAAAAGTGATGTCGGAAATTTAAGACCTCCTCGCAGAAGCTTATGAACTTACAAGATAAACGGATCTTGGTGATGACTTCGGTCTACCCCACGACTCCCGATGGCAATCATGGCAGTTTTGTCCGAGAGGCAATCTTGAGATTGCAACCCACAGGCGCACAGTTTAGCGTCTTTGCCCCTGCCTATGAAGGCAGCCCTAGCTATTGCTTAGATGGAGTAGAGGTTTATCGCTTTCGCTACTGTCCCAAACCGTTTGAAAATCTGGTGCGCGATGGTGCGCCGACCAAAATTCAGCGCCAGCCCCTCTATTTAATCGCCGCCGGACTCTATATCGCGTTGGGAAGCTGGCAACTCTTCTGGATTTGTTGGCGTCAGCGACCAAATTTATTGCACGTCAACTGGCCGTTTCCCCATGCATTGATGGCCCTCCCGGCGAGTCAGTTGCTGAATATCCCAATGGTGTTTAGCTTTCATGGGGCGGAGTTACTGCTAGCGCGCAAATTCGGCTTTGTGGCCCAGATGTTGCGCTGGCTGATGCCGATGGCGCGGGGTTTGACGGCCAATTCTTCGTTTACGCGCGGTTTGATTGGCAAACTTACGGATCGCGAAGTGCAGGTGATTCCCTATGGGTTAACTATTGAAGCGAAACCTGCCAAGCCGCGACAGGCGGGGGAGGTGCCGACGCTGTTATTTGTGGGACGACTCGACGAACGCAAGGGTCTTTGCTATCTCCTGGAGGCGTTACCGCTGTTGTTGCGAGAAGGCCCGGTTCGCCTGCGGGTTGTGGGGAAGGGCATTCTGGAAGCTGAGTTAATCTCCCACTGTCAGGCGCTGGGGTTAGAGGGAGTGGTGGATTTCTTGGGGTTTGTCAGTAAGGAGGAACTGGCGGACGAGTATGCCCGTTGCGATGTGTTTGTGCTGCCAGCAATTGTCGATAGTAAGGGCGATACGGAAGGCTTGGGCATTGTGATGATTGAGGCTTTGGCTCACCAGAAGCCGGTGGTGGCGACAGAGGTGGGCGGAATTCCGGATGTGATTGTTTCTGGCAAAACGGGGGTTTTGGTACGCCAGAAAGACCCCCAAGCCCTTGCTGAGGCGATCGCGGATCTGTTGGCTAACCCGGAAAAAGCCGCAACCCTGGGAGAAAGCGGCTTCCAGGATATTCAACAGCGCTTTAGTTGGCAGCGGATCGTGCCGTTGTGGGAACGGGTATTTGAAAGGGCGATCGCAGATCGGTCTGTTTCTAGACGGGGTTGGCGTTCGGTTTCGGTGGATCGATCCTGAGTGAAGTAGGGGGATAAGAGAAAGATGATGCGCCCTCCAATGTGGTTTTCGCGTGCGGCTTTGATAACGGGTGCGATCGCGCCTTTGGGGATTATGGGTTTGCTGACGGTGAGGGTATTGTTGCCGAATCTGCAAAATCCGGAGTCCCGTTTCTACAGTTCGTTTGTCAATTATCAGCGCTTAGCTGGCCGCCCAATTGCAGTGGAAGCCATTCCGGTGGTGCAAGCCTCTATGGAAGCGGGTTTAGCTGCCCCTGGCGAGTCGGTAGCCTTGCAACAGGTGGCGGTGCGATCGCTGATTTCGGGCCCAGTGGAAAAGGTGTATGTGACGGAGGGGGCGTTTGTTCGCCGGGGGGAACCCCTGGTTGCGTTACAGCGCGCCCCGTTTGAGGATAAGGTGAATGAAGCCCGCAACCATTTGGCGATCGCCACTGCTAAGTTGGAATCCCTGGAAATCTCCACCCAGAGTCGCCTGCAAGAGTTGGAGGCGAATGCTATAGCAGCGCGATCGCGTTTAACCAATGCGGATACGCGCTTGCAAGAAATTAATACCCTGGCGGAAGCCGAAATTCAAACCAATGTGGCAGCCGCCCAGCAACGCTTAGAAACTGCCCGCAAACGTCTCTCGCAGATTCAGGGACTCGTGGATCAGGGGGCTTTGCCGCAATTTCAGCTTTATGACGCCCAAGACGCCTACGCCTTGCGTCAAAAGGAATTGCTAGCAGCCCAGCAAGGGGCGATTGATACGCAAGATCAACGGTTTGGCAATCGCGATTTTTATCTCCTGCGTCAAGAGGAGTTACAGGCTTCTCAGCAAGCCCTCGCCCTGTTTCGAGAAACCGCAGATAAGGAGTTAGAAAATGCTCGATTGGCGGTGGAAAATCGGCAGCTAGAATTGCAAAATGCCACCCGCGATCTCAACCGAACAACGATTCACGCCCAGACGGATGGGTTAGTGAGTCGCGTCAATATTAACAGCGGCGAGTTGGTGAATGCCGGAGATAGTCAACCGCTGTTATTGCTGACTCAGGATATGGTGTTTAGGGCATTTATCGATCAGGCGCGATTAAATGCGGTTAATGTTGGCGATCTGGCAAATGTGCGATTAGTAGCTTATCCCGGAAGGGTCTTTACAGGTCGCGTTTTGCGCGTCAATCCTACGGTAGAAACGGATGAAACTCAACCCAATAAGGTGGGTATCGATCGGCAATATACTTATTCGGCTTGGGTTGCGGTAGAGGATTTACAAATGCCCCCCGGATTGCAAGGTTTTGTGGAATTTAGCCAGGGAAAAACAGAGTTAGTTGTTCCGGAAAATTCTGTAACGCATTTGTCTGGAGGTGAAGGATTAGTTCTGGTAGAAGAACAGGGAAAAGCGGTAACTCGCAAGGTGGTATTGGGGCGTTCTGCTCAAGGGAAACGAGAAATTTTGGAAGGGCTAATTTTAGGAGAAAAAGTGATTGCAAATCCTAGATCAATTAATCCCGGTGAGGCGGTTGTCGTCAGGGAACCGAGGACGGGACGAGAGTTGGCAGAACGCAATCAATAAAGGTTTGAAAGTAGTTCTTGCTAGAGAGCAATCTTCAATTTAATCTCACCTCGTCTATCAGTAATTGTAGGTTGGGTTAAGCCTTGCGAAACCCAACACAACTCTGTAAGTGCCTCAATCTAACCTATTTTTGTCTAACAAACGCTTGGAAGATGTTGGGTTTCGTGCCTCAACCCAACCTACGTGCCTATCCTTTTTTCAGCTAATCATAGGGGGAAAGTTCGCTCAACCTAACCTACTTTTGTCAGTCAATCAGAGGGGAAAGTTCACTACTCATTTAGGCTTACTCTATGCAAAATCTTAGGGAAATGAATCGACAATTTTGGCGTAGAGATCGATTAGTTATTGCGCTAGCTTTTCTGTTCTTGCTGCGGGGAAGTATCAGTTCTTGGTATCGCTTGCCCCAAATTCCCTTAGCTGCTTTTTCAATTCAGTCGATGAGTTTAGAAGTTGGGAGAATTTTGGCTTTAGGAAGTGCGATCGCCTGTTTTTTTCTCATCTTCAAATCCCTGAATTTACATCGCTTTCGCCTAGGATTTTATGCCGGATTAGTCATTGTTCTACTCTTCCCCTTTTGGATCAATCTGACCCTGCCGAATGTTAGCTTGCTTGCGGCTACCTATGCCGACCAAGATTATCGAGTTTCGCGATATGTGGAAGAAAAAATCCCTGAAATTCAATCGCAGTGGAAACAGAATATTTTATTAGCGCGTTCTGTTCCTATTCGTTCCGTTTTTGGCTTAAAGATTGAAGATAGCCGATTTTTTCAAATGTCTTCTTGGGATAAAGTTTGGCTAGAAGGATTTGGCTATCATAATGCCTTTTTTACCTTTATTGGCAAAGGATGGAGTGTCACCAGTGGCGGATTAGTTTTAGCGATTATTGGACTCTATTTAGCAGAAGAACCGAACCAACGAACGCCCGCCTTTTTACAAGACTGGTGGCGAATTTTACCGGGAGTTAGCCTAATTCTAGCCACTCTGCTTTTCTACTTATTGAGCATTAACCTACTCAACCATCGCCTCGATACCTTATTTGCCCAAGGCGCATATCGTCCCGTCATCGAACTGAGTCGCAGCTTAACCCAATGGTATCCACCCGTGCAGGGGGATGAAGCCTTTTTGAAACGATGGGGAGAAGCCAGTTATTATAGCGGCGAACCCGATACTAGTTTAGTGGCATTTGTCAAAGGACTCGAACGCGATCGCCTTGGCGACTTTGCCCAGTCTGCGGCATACTACCAACAAGCCCTGAACCTGAACCCCCAACAATTTCTAATTCGGGAATATCTCGCCACCGCCCTCATTAACCAAGGCGTAGACTACTTCAAAGATAGCGATCGCCCGCAGTTGCCCAAACGCCCCACAACCTCCAGCTTTCCCTATAAATCGGACTTCTTAGACAGTCCCCAAGCCGTTGAACAACCCAATATTACCCGTCCGGCTGGGGCAATTCAGCACTTTGAGGAAGCCTTAAGCGTCTTCCCCGGACATTTAGAGGCATTATACGACCTCATGCTCGCCCGCGCCGTCAATGGAGAGTTTAGCGCCTCCGCCGACGCCGCCCAACAGATTATTCAACTGCAAAAATCCTTTCAACAGCCCAACGCCGCCTTACTCGGACAAGCTTACCTGCATTTAACCTGGGCGGACTATCACCAGGGCGACTTCAACCGCGCATGGCAGCGCTATCGCCAGTCTACCGATCCGAAAACTTGGAAACAACCGATTGAGGAGTCCCCTTGAAATTACTCAACCGTTGGATTGCGATCGCCCTCACCCTGCTTTTAGGATGTTTGCTAGGCCTCCTCGGCTTCTTCATCTGGGACAAACTCCCCTCCCCCGTTCAAGCCGTCAATTGGTCGCCCCAAGCCCAATGGATAACCTCACCCACCCCCAATTATCGCGTCTATGCGCGGCGTACCGTCGATTTACCGGGAACCGTTGAAGCCGGATGGTTGCGCCTAAGTGCCGACAATGACTTCATTCTCTACGTTAATGGCGAAGTCGTCGCCCAAGAAAGCAGCGTTCCCCGCAACACCACAGGGCTAGCTAGCCGCCTTAGCGAACCCTTTCAACGGATCGATGACAGCCTCTCCTATGGGGGCTTAGTTCCCGACTGGATTTATGTCGCCAGTCCCCGCGACTGGAAACTCACCTCCTATATAGATTTAACCGCCTATTTGCGACCGGGGCGAAACGCGATCGCGATCGCCCTGCAAAAAAGTACCCCAAACCCTCGCCTCGTCGTGGAAGGGGCAATTTATCCCGTCCAAAATGCCCCCATAGACCTCACCACAGGGGCCACCCCTTGGCGAACCGCCACCCTTTCAGAAACCCGCCAATCTCTGCGCTGGTTTGACCCCAACTTTACCGATATAGAGTGGCCCCTCGCCCTTACCTTAGGCCCCGTTCGAGAAGCCACCTACAGCCGTCTCAGCCCCCATTTATTCGATCGCCCCCTACAGGGAAATTGGATTAAAGGTCAACCCAGTCCCCTCGGCGAAGTCTGGTTGCGGAAAAACTGGGAACTTCCCGCCACCCGCCAGCGGGGGTTTATTCGGTTTGCAGGCGATGGCGAATTTGCCCTCACAATTAACGGCTTGCTGGTTCAACGCTACGAAGCGGATCGCGCCCATGAGTTACACCTCTATGAAATCACAAACTTCCTGCATCCCGGACGCAATACCCTCGCCGTTCGTTTAGCCCCGCGTTTAGATAAACAATGGGCTTCAGCAGGCGGTGATTTTATGTCCCCCACGGGTTCAGTCCGCTTTTTCCTGGATGGTTGGGTAGAAACGCCCAAGGGAGAGATTATCGGAACCCTCTCCACTAACGAAGGTTGGGAAAGCCTGACAGAACCCGTAACGGGGTGGACTCAAGGGGTAGGAACGGGCAAACCTGCCAGCTTGGGGAGACTCGTCAACCCCCAAGAATTCCAGCGTCACTTTGAAGGAAACGCTTATTTACTCAATTACCCAAACTACCTGTGGCATCTGAGTTTATGGATGCTAGGCGGAATGCTAGTTTGTGGCATCTACGCTTGGGGTTTGGGGTGGCTGTGGTTGAGTCAGCAACCCTCCCTTTCCGCCTCTCCCCTGCAAATGGGAAGCGTCCTCCTCTTACCAGGAACCCTATTTTTAGTAGGCGTTGGCTTACTTAAACATCGCTATGCAGAAGCCGAACCGGGGTTACTGTTTGCCCAACCGCAAAGCCATGCAGCAATCTTACTCGGCTTTGTTGTTACCGTTCTCCTCACCCTCGTCTCTAGCGCCATTGTCTACGGTTTTGGTCGGGGGTTGCGCTGGAGTTTGTGGTTTCTCTTGGGGTTGATGGGATGCGCCGCTTTAGGGGTGGCGTTTGGCGCTAATTTGCTATTCCTTCTCCCGGTTGTCGCCGCCGGGGTTATCCTGGCGTTCTGCTGGCGTCGGGTAAGCGGGCATTCTTGGCCGAGTTGGGGTCATTGGGCAATCTTGGGGGTTATTATTGCCGTGGGGTTTGGGCTGCGAGTCTACCATATCGGCTTTGTAGACTTAGAACCCGATGAAACCACGTCCTACGATGCGGTACGAGGAATTTTACAAACTGGGGCCCCCATTTCTACCTCTGGCATTTGGTACACGCGCGGCCCAGTTTATCATTACCTGTTAGCCCTGTGGCTAATCTTGGTGGGCGACACTGCGGAAAATGCCCGGTTGCTATCAGCAATTTGGGGAACGGCTACCCTCGGTTTAATCTTTGTATTTACAAAGAAAATGACGGGTAAGATTTGGATTGCCTTGGTGGTTACAGCATTAATGGCGATCGATCCGTGGGAAATTTGGTACTCGCGCAATATTCGCTTCTATCAACTGGCGCAATTTCTCAATATTTTGGCATTCTGGGCATTTTATAAGGGATTTATCGACGAAGCCAATCGCCGCTATCAGCATATATTTTTCTTTGCCTTAACCCTCACCCTGTTAACGCAGGAAGTCACCATTACCCTACCGCCTTTATTCTTCCTGGGGTTTCTCTATTTCTATCGCCCGTTTCAACTCAAAAGAGAATGGACGGTTTTACTCGGACTCTTTTTGATGATGGCAATTTTTGCCTACAATATCGCCTTCGTCTCGCTGAAATCCTTAACGCCGTTAGTGGGGTTGTCGAGTATGACCACTTCATTTCTCAAAATTCACTTTAGCAACCTATCTGTCTTTGCGGCGAATTTCTTTGTCGGCTTTAACCGGATGTACGTCCTTTACAGCGTCTTCTTCTTTGTGGGATTTGGCTATGCCTTGAAAAAGCGCGATCGCAATCTGTTGTTCCTCTACAGCAGCACGCTAATTAATATTGTGTTAGTCTCTATCCTCGTCTTTTTAATCTTCACTCGCTACACCTATCCGATTTATCCCATTTTTGTCATGCTAGCTATTTATGGGGCGGTCAATTTTGCTCAAAGTTTAGGAAATGGGTTATCTTCAATTTGGCAAAACCCTACAACCAGTCAATGGGTAGCGGGAATAGCGGTTTCTGCCATCCTACTCCTTAGCTTTCAACCCCAGGAAGTGTTGGCTAGCTATCAAGAAGCCATCACCCCCCGCCATACCCAAGTTATCGAATATATTCGCGAACATCGCCAACCGGGAGATGTTGTCATTTCTAATATTCCCGCCGTTCATTCTGTGATTTTAGGAGGCGTTGATTATTACATTCCTCACCGAATGTCTTTCTTTGATGCCGTGTATTTAAATGAAGGACAATTAATCGATCGCTGGCAAGGGGGAAAGGTTATTACCAACCTCGATAGCCTCAATCAAGTCTTAACAGATTCGCCGCGCGTTTGGTTGCATATCTTCGATCGACAATTGCCTAAAAATGCCGAACTTGCCAAATTCTTTAATACCTTACAAACATTAGGCAATCCCGTTCTAGATACCTACGGTACAACCTTAAGACTCTGGCAAGCCTCCGATGGAATTTTCCCCAGAGAACCCAACCAAGGGAGAGATTTAGGGTATTACTAATTTGCAATGATTCACCCCCCTCACCCTCGGAATAGGGAATCAAGAGAACGCCTAATCAAACAGGACATTTTATGAAACAGAAGCTGATTTTAATTCTAAAAACGGTTGTCAGTGTTAGCTTATTAATCTGGGTTTTTTCTCGCGTAGATTTTGCCCAAGCTTGGCAGCAATTTCAAAATCTGTCTTTACCCTTTATTATCTTTGCCTTACTCTATTACACCGTTCTGCAATGGTTAAGTTGCATTCGCTGGCAAATTGTGCTAAAAGCAACAAACTATAACGTACCGATGACAGGACTTCTGAGTAGCTATTTTGCTGGAATGTTTCTCAATATTTTCCTTCCCGGTGCATTAGGAGGAGATGTCTATCGCGTCTATCGCGTTGCTAAGATTACTCGCGATTCAGAAGGCGCTTTAGTTTCTGTCTTTTTAGAAAGATTTACCGGATTAGCCGCCCTTTCCGCCTTAGCTGTGGTTGGTTTACCTCCCGCTTTTCAACTGATTGGCAGATGGGATATTATTTTAATCTTCTTTAGTTGTGTCGGGGCATTAGTCGGCGGCGTTCTCTTAATTGTCAGTCCCCAGTTATTGCGAATTGCAGAACCGATTTTACACAAACTTCGCCTAGAGGGAATTGCGGCAAGATTTGCTAAAATCCAACTCCTTTTACGGCAATTTGCCCAACACCGTAAGGCGTTAATGTCTTCAATGGTGCTATCTTTGATTCTTCAGTTTGGGATTGTCTACTATCACTATTTTATTGCCCAACAGTTAGGGATTTCCGTTTCTTTCCTCGCCCTGCTAGTTTTTATCCCCATTGTGGTTGTGGTAACGCTATTACCGATCTCTTTAGGGGGATTAGGATTAAAGGAAGGACTCTGGGTTTATCTATTTAGCCGAATTGGTTTAAGCGTAGAAGATGCAATCCTCCTATCTTTAACCATTACATTCCTCAGTTGGTTATTAAGCTTTCCAGGGGCAGCAATTTTATTACTAGATTCTACAGGAATTCAAGTTTTGAGTAAAAACAAATCCCCAAGCGCAAAGTTTCGTAGCTAGCCCCATACATCGCAGAATACTGAGGCTTAAAGAAAAGCTGACAGAGAACAAAATCTACACTTCCCCATCCCCCCATCCTCTTCTTCCTCAACTCCCTTATTTCCCCCCACCCTCTTCTTCCCCAACCCCTAACTCCCAACTCCCAACTCCCTTATTTCCCCCCACCCTCTTCTTCCCCAACCCCCAACTCCCAACTCCCAACTCCCTTCTATCCCCC
>NZ_MJGC01000101.1 GCF_001746915.1 Desertifilum tharense IPPAS B-1220 | reverse complement strand
GGCGCCATTGCCCACGCTGGCGCTGGCAAGCAGGCTGCCGGCGGCGGCACCCGCACCGACGGGTGCGAACCGGAGGCCCAGCTCGCAAGATTCGCCCGGCCCGAGCTGGAAGGGCTCCGCGCCACAGGTGCTGCTCTGCAGGCTGAAGCCGGCGCCGCTCACGGCCAGCGTGATGCCGGTCACCGCCTCGCCGCCGTCGTGTGCGAGGGTAGTGACAAGGTCAACGCTGGCGCCCACATTGACCGTGCCGAAGCCGAGGTTGGCTGGGTTGAAGGCCAGCGAACCCAGCGTCTGCAGCTGCGCCGCGGACGAGAACTCCGAAGTGTTGTTGGCAGGTCCTGTGCTGCCGTCAGGAAGGGTCGTGGGGCTCACGTTGGTGGCGGTTAGCGTGACACTGGAGCTACTTCCACCCCCCACAGGCGCGTTGGACGACACCGAGACCAGGGCAATGCCGGCGCCATCGCTGCTGACCGTCTGGCTGCCCATGAACAGCCGCCCCTCACCATTGCCCAGATTGCCAGGCGCATCGACGAGAAAGCTTTCGATGACGTAGTCGGTGTTCGGCTGACCTTCGAGCACGGCGCTCAGGCTCACCTGGTTGCTGCCCGCGTCGAAGCTGGGTGGGCCGGCGCCCATGCAGGCGGCCGGCTGGCCCATCGCACCCGAACAGATCACTGGCGCGGTCTGGCCGCGGTTGCTGATGTTGCCCGGCACCGGCGGCACGCTGGTGGCATCGGGCGCATTCACGGTGCGGTCGAGATCGATACCGATGCCGCTGCCGCCGCTGGCGTTGCCGAACAGGCTGTTGCGGCTGATCAGGTTGGACCAGGCCGAGCTGTCGGTGATCTTGATGCCGTTGCGCGCGCTGGCGGCGATGGTGTTGCCTGCGCCGGCCTCGCTGCCGCCGATAGTCAGCATCTGCGCCATGTCGATGCGGATGCCGTCGCCGCCCTGACCGAGATCCAGCAAGTTCAGCACATCGCGGCCGATGAGATTGCCCTGCACCCGCACGTTGCGGGTGCTCAGCACTAAAAAAAGACTCCTGCATGGAATTGCAGAAGCCTTGAAGTTAGGTTGAATTGAAATTAATCGGCGGCTACTGATAAATTTGGTTGTACCGATACTGAACGGATAGCTGGGGTTGCCGTTGTGGTGGCTTGCAGCATGGGCGTGAGTTCTACTGAACGGTTCGCCAAGGAGAATAGGGGGTTGGAAAGAATTCCCGCTAGGGAGGTGGCAACTAGCGCGATCGCTAAACTAACCTGTAGGGGACGCAAACCCGGTAAATCCCAGCGAATGGGCGGATAATTTTTCACGGCGTCTGACATTTCGTGCGGTTCTTTGACTACCATCATCTTGACGACGCGGATGTAGTAGTAAATCGAAATGACGCTGGTGATTAAGCCCAACAGAACTAAGCCATAGGCTCCAGCTTGCCAACCGGCCCAGAACAGGTAGATTTTACCAAAGAAGCCTGCTAGCGGGGGAATGCCACCCAAGGAGAGCAAGCAGATGCTGAGGCATAAGGTCAGCAAGGGGTCTTTTTGGTAGAGTCCAGAATATTCGGTAATTTGATCGGTTCCGGTTCTTAAAGAGAACAGAATCACGCAGGTAAACCCGCCCAGGTTCATGAACAGGTAAACCAGCAGGTAGAAGATCATGCTGGAGTATCCGGCTTCTGTACCAGCAATTAAGCCAATCATCACAAAACCCGCTTGGGCAATGGAGGAATAGGCAAGCAGGCGCTTCATGCTGGTTTGGGCTAGCGCTACGACGTTCCCCAGAATCATGCTGAGAATCGTGAGGGCGGTAAATACAAAATGCCATTGATCGGAAACCAACGGATACGCACTCACCAGCAGGCGGATCGCGAGGGCAAATCCAGCGGCTTTGGAACCGACGGAAAGGAAGGCGACAACAGGGGTTGGCGAACCTTCGTACACATCGGGCGTCCATTGGTGGAAGGGTACGGCAGAGATTTTGAAGGCAATTCCCGCAATCACGAAGACTAGGGAGATGACTAAACCAATGCCCGCAGCATTATTGGCTGCCATTGCATTGGCGATCGCATCTAGGCGCGTTTCTCCCCCCGATAAACCATACAGCAGGGAAACGCCATACAAAAACACCGCCGAACTCGAAGCCCCAATTAACAGATACTTCAAAGCGGCTTCATTGGAACGCGGATCGCGCTTCATATACCCCGTCAGCAGATAAGACGAGATCGAGAGCGTTTCTAGGGAAATGAAGATCGTGACTAACTCATTTGCCCCAGAGAGGAACATCCCACCGATGGTAGCGGTGAGCAAAATCATTAAAAATTCTGCTAAAGCCGTACCGCTTTGTTCCACATAGCGGATCGACATCAAAATGGTGAGCGCTGCCGATAAAGCAACGATTCCCCGGAATACTACACTTAAGGCATCCCCATTGAAGGAGCCGAGAAACGAGATGGGGTTGGTAATATCCCATTGCCAATATAAAGCCCCCACCGCTGCCAGCAGTCCCGCGATCGCAACGTAGGGAGTCCACTGACTCGACTGTCGTCCCACAATTAAGTCACCAATCAACACCACCAGCAAGGTAATGATGACGATGCCTTCAGGTAAGATTACCCCAGTATTTAACTGAGCGGCAAGCGTCGTAAAATCCATAGGTTCTATTCGTTCTTCTCTAGAGTCTATGCTAATGGCGTTTTACACTTTTTTGATCTTATACTTATGCTGCTATCTCCGAGAAAAACTAGACTCGCTGCGGCCCTAATGTCTGAGTATCGATCGAATTCAGGGTTGTCACCACCTGCTGAATAGCTGCCGCCTGTTGATTCGCTGTCAGAGAAATGTGTTGATTCGCCAGAAAGATTTGATCGATCGCTTGGGCTATCCCCCCAATGGCTTCGGCAGTTTCTTGCGAGATTGCTACCCCAGAATGCACCGTCTCGATCCCGGCTTGAGTCACCTTCACCGAAGCGGCGATCGCCTTTTGGATATCTTCAATCAAACCACTAATCCGTTGCGCCGATTGTTTGCTGGCATCGGCTAACTTGCGAATTTCCGCCGCCACTACCCCAAACCCTTTCCCCTGTTCCCCAGCACGTACGGCTTCAATCGTCGCATTTAAAGCCAATAAGTTTGTCTGATTGGCTAATTCCCCTACCAAGCGGGAAATCTCGCCCACCTGCTTGCTCAACTGCTGAGTGCGCCGAATCTCAGTCGCGATCGCTTCTACCTTTGCCTGTAACGCCTGCATCTCCTGTTGGGTGCGTTCTACCGCCGCCGTTCCCATTTCCGATAAATTCAGCGCCTCTTTCGCCTGACGATCGGCTGCGATCGCCTGAGTTGCGGTATTTTTAGAATCGGCTTCTAACTGGTTCATCACCGCCGTCACTTGCTTCACCACCGCTTGCAAGTCTCCTGCCATTTGTTCTCGTTCTCGCACCCGATTTTCCAAGTCCGCAAAAGCCTGTTTGAGGGCTAATTCTGCGCGGCGGCGCTGAGTATCCAAACTCCCCAGATTTCGAGCATTAAGAGCGATCGCCACAACGAATAAGATCGCATTCAAAATCCCCAACAGGGAAATTCCCATTTCTGGGGTATAGGTTTGAGCGCGATAGCCTAGTAAAATTAACCAGCACAGCAACGGCGGAGCAACCAACGCCGCCGGAACCAGACGTTGTGCCATCAAACCGCCTGCATCTGCCCGCGTCAGAATAGACATTATCCCCACATCAGGACGGGCCAATAAAATACCAATACAGAGCCATAAAAAAGCAACGGCAGTATGAACCGCCATTGCAGTATAGGAAGGACTCAGTTTATAAAAATAAGCATTGCCGTAGAGATAGCCGAGAAAGCCAAACAGGGCAATCAGAAACGCTACCAGGGTAAACAGTTGAGCCGCTAAATAGTGAGGTTTAGGCGTGCCTAATAACACCAAGGCAGAACCGAGCAATAGGAAGTTAAAAGCGGTATTGGGTGCCATTCTCCCCGGTGTCGCCGTTGCCACTGCGGTTACTGACTCTTGAAAGATCAGTTGGTCGATGCCTAAATTTACGCTAAAGCTATACTGAATCAGCGTTAGCAGCCCAATCAAGAGCGCGATCGCACCGCAAAATAACGCAATGTGTTTGTAAGTGGCATACTCTGAACGCTGGTGCCACAGCCACAGGGAGGTTCCAGCGAAAATAAAGCCAATGGCGGTATTGGCTTTCATCGTCACCAGCCCAGGCAGAATGCTTTTCAGCACTGCAATATCAAACACCCAGCCGACAAACACCACACAACCCATCGTAATAACACACAGACTGGCAATGCGGGATATCGCTTGCAGCGATTGGGCGGATAACGGATGATTCATGAGTCAAATCGCTTGAGGACACAATATACCTAAAGCTATTGTTCCCGATTTTACGCGGATTTTATGCCTGTTGCAGTTCATTGAGACGAGCGAGAACCTCTTGGGAATGCACCGAGGGGCGCACGTCGGTAAAGATTTCTCGCAAAATCCCTTGGGGGTCAATAATGAAGGTATGGCGCATCGACACAAAGCCAATCCAAGACCCGTAAGCTTTACTCACTGTCCCTTTACTATCGGTTAACAGAGGGAATTTTAGACCTTCTGAATCGCAAAACTCGGCGTGAGACTGCACGTTATCGGCGCTGACGCCTAAAATTTGGGTGTTTCTTTGCAAGTATTCCGGCAAATCTTGCTGAAACCGCCGCGCTTCTAGGGTACAGCCAGAGGTAAAGTCTTTGGGGTAAAAGTAGAGAACCACCCATTGACCGCGATAATCAGATAGAGAGATTTCCCCATCTCCGGTATTCGTCGCCAGGGTAAATTCGGGCGCGCTTTGATTGAGTTCCGGGAGTTTTCCGCCTAGGGCGAAAGCGGGAGGCGTCACGTTAAAGACGGTAATGAAGCTAAGGGCGATCGCCAAAAGAACGCTAAAAAATTGACGGCGCGACATGGGTTTAGATCGATAACAACTTTACACAAGTTTACATTAGGGTTGAAGCTTGGCAAATTCATCAGCGGCGATCGCATACCAAATCTGTTCAAACCGCGTTTGGGCGATCGCCTTCCCCTGCTGTTCGGGAAAAAGCCGCTCAAAACGTTCGTTTGCCCGTTCGTTCAACGCCTGCATCTCTCCCTCACTCAATGCCGCTTGCCAGCGGTCGTAATCCCTGGCAGAATAACGCCCAAGCTGCTCCCTGGCTTGAACGCTCAGTTGTGCCCTTTCCACCTGGTTGAGAATCTCTTCCCCAATGCCAATCCAACGCTGACGTAAGGGCGCATCCTCTGGCGCATTTGGGTCCAATTGTCGCCCCCGACTCTGGGGGTGTTGAGTGTAGAATACCTCATTGACCAAAGCAATCCAAAACTCCCCGGCAACCTCCAACTGGGCATAACTTTCATGGAGGCGATCGCGCCGTTGCTCCTCAGACAGCCCAATCGTGGGAATTGCAGGCTTGACAAATCGAGGAATTCGTGTAGTTGCGAAGCCAATGAGCAGTAAAAATAAACCCAATAGCCCCAACTTCACTCCCCCTCGCAGCAAGACCCAAACCAGCTTGAACGGCCAGCCTAAAACCCCCAGCATTTGCCGCTGAATGGGGCTTGGGGATGCCTGAACCGGAGATTGAGGAGCCGGAGATGCGATCGCGATCGGAGGCGGTAGCGGGCGTCCCACCACATTCACCGTCGCCACCTGAGACACCTGAGTCACCGGAGACGGAGCCACCTTAACCGACACAGGAGCCGCTTGGGGGGCTGTCAGATGGTAGAGATTCAGCGCCTCAAACACCGCCCTAGCAGAAGGATAGCGATCGCTCGGCTGATGAGCCAACATCTTCATCAACACCTGCGTCAAATTCGGACTCAAACTCACCCGATTTTGCCATCGCCAAGTCGCCGTATAGCTATCGTAAAGCGCCTGCGGATGCTCCCCCGTCAGCAACACCAACGCCGTCACCGCCAGCGCATATAGATCGCTGTTTTCATAAGCTTGTCCCTGTTTTTGTTCCGGCGGCGAATAACCCGGCTTATGAATTTGCGTCGGTCCAGCCTTCAGCGGCGTCAACCGACGCACCGCCGTATTCGCCACCTGCTTCACCGCCCCAAAATCAATCAAAAACGTTAACCCATCCGACTCGCGACGAATTAAATTATCCGGCGACAAATCGCGATGGATCGTCCCTTCCCCATGCAAATATTCTAGGGTTGGCAACACCTGAGCGAGGAGTTGGCGAACCTCCAATTCCTTAAACCGCTCTCCCTGAGCCAAACGCGCCTTCAGCAGTTGGCTGTAAGTCTGACCGGGGATATAGTCTTGCACTAAAAATAACGTCAGATTGCCATTCGCCCTGGCTTGCATCAACTCCCGAAATCGAGGAATCTGGGGATGCTGCAAGCGATAAAGCACCCCCGCCTCGCGCCGAAACAATTCCTTCGCCTTTGAGAGTGCCTGTACCCCTTGAACCTGGGGTGCAAACTCCTTCACCACGCATTGCTCGTCAAAGCGCGTCATATCCTCAGCCAAATACGTCCGTCCAAACCCTCCAGCCCCCAGTTCTCGCACAATCCGATAGCGATTTTCGAGGATGCTGTTAGCAGACAGCGCCACATTTCCGACTCCAGAACCTTGATTTTGTGCGATCGCAAAACGCTTAAGCATTTCCGAATTGTACTCCGAGAAGAGGGTGGGAAGAAGGGAGTTGGGAGTTGGGAGTTGGGAGTTGGGGAAGAAGAGGGTGGGGGGATGGGGAGAAGAGGGAATTGGGAGTTGGGAGTTGGGAGTTGGGGAAGAAGAGGATGGGGGGATGGGGAGGTGGGGGGATGGGGGGACGAAGAACTGGAGTCAAAGTCACGATCTGCTGTTTGCGGTCTTTGAGCTTTGCGGTCAAGTCTCTCGCTGTAACCGTAAGATGAAACTATAGAGGTATCAATCTAGGATCTCCCCATGCAGGTACAGTTTCGCGAGTTCGATCCGTTTGATTTGTGGATTTGGCTGAAGTTTACAACGGTTCCCAGCGAACTAGAGAAGCAATACATTGAAGAGGTGTTTAACTCTTGGTTCTTTTTAGGAAAACTGGGGGGATTTAATGCCGAAAATCTCCAAGTCCAAGAAACTGGCTTAGAAGTTAGCTATATGGACTATGACATTGAGGTGGCAGAAAATAGCCTGAGTGCGTTGATGCACAATATGGCGGATTTTGAATATCAAGGGGTGTGGGCGCGGAGTTGGTTTGATTTGGGGACGAGCGATGCGATCGCCATTGATGTTTTAATTAATGCGCTCAATCAATTTAGCAAAGATTACGTCACGATTGAGCGCTTGACGATTGGGGGCGAAAATCCCGATTGGCCCATTCCTCAAAACCGACGTTCGGAAATGATTGTAGAAAATTAAGCCGGTGCGATCCGAAAGCTACGCGAATTGCGCTGCGTTCTGCCGATCCCATTGACGCGATCGCCTCAATTAGTCTATTCTCAAGTCTCTGTTTGGTCTGTGCAACACATTATTGCCCATGCATCCCTCTCCCATTCGCGTGCTGTCTCTGGGACTGATTAGACAGGGCGATCGCACATTTCTGGCCCAAGGTTACGATAGCGTCACTCAAAAAGCATTTTATCGGGCATTAGGCGGCGGTCTGGAGTTTGGAGAAAGCAGTCTGGAAGCCCTCAAGCGGGAATTTCAAGAAGAAATTAATGCCGAACTCACCGATATTCAATATCTCTGCACGATTGAGAATCGCTTTGTTTCTAATGGAAAACCGGGTCATGAAATCATTTTCCTCTACCAATGCGATTTCGCTGACCCGAAGTTCTATCACGTTGAAACCCTGCCTTTTCTGGATGCGGGAGGTACGCTCAAGTTTACTGCTCTTTGGGTAGAGATTGCCCAATGCTTATCAGGGGAGTTGTTTGTCGTTCCCGCAGAATTTCTCCGCTATCTGCACTAGCCTAAAAATCCCACATCACGGCACCTTCATCAAGCGGATCGGTAACGGTGCGTCCAATGGCATCAATTTCTTGCAGGGTTTCGGGCGGTAACTCAATTTCAGCCGCTTTCGCATTAGCGATCGCTTGTTCGGCATTGCGGACCCCTACAATCGCCTGGGTGTGGGGTTGAGCAATTAACCAAGCTAACGACAACTGAGCTAAGGTACACTGATGGCGATCGGCAATCGGTCGCAGTTTGTCTAAGGCATCCTGAACCCGTTGATAGTTATCTTTTTTGTAGAACAGCTTATTTTTCACCCGATGATCGCCTTCGGCCAATTGGCAATCGCGACCAAATTTCCCGGTTAGCAAGCCTTGGGCGAGAGGAGAGTAGGCGAGAATAGAGAGATTGTTCGCCTCGCAGTAGGGCTTTTGATCTTGCTCAATGGGTCGCCAGAAGAGGGAATAGGGCGGTTGCAGGCTCTCAATGGTGCCATATTGGGCGGCCTCTTCCATTTGGGCGCGGGAGAAGTTAGAAACGCCAATGGCTCGAATTTTCCCCACTTCCTTAAGGTGGTTCAGCGCCCGCATGGTTTCTTCGATGGGAACCGCTTCGCTTTTAAACGAACCCGCCGGCCAGTGAATTTGGTAGAGATCGATATAATCGGTTTTGAGATTGGCTAAAGAGCGATCGCACGCTTCTAGCACTTGGTCATATTTGAGATGATTGCAAAACACCTTTGTGGCATAGACCACCTGTTCGCGGACATCTGAGAGCGATCGCGCGACGATTTGCTCAGAATGACCATCCCCATAGACCTCTGCCGTATCGATGGTGGTAATGCCCCGATCGAACGCCGCGCGAATCGCCTTAATGGTTTCACTATCCTCAATTCCCACCCACATCTTCTTCCCGGCTTGCCAAGTTCCGACGATAATGGGTGAAATTTCAATCTCAGAGTTGCCCAATTTACGGGTTTTCATAAACATCCGATCCTAGAACTCCTTTTTTAGCGTAACTTCCCCTCGCAATCGCCCGACTAGCTAAAGGAAGTATCCGGATCGTCAGATTGGAGTTTCATCAAAATTTGGGGTTGTAACTTTTCAAACTCCTGTTTGAGCAAGCTTTTACTGAGATTGGGTTGAGCCGCGTTAATAATTTGGCTGCTATTCGCCCAGTCTTGTAAAAGTTGGCATTGAGAAGGATTCAGCCGTACAGAAATGGCTTGAGCGCAGCGTTGTGGCTCTTCTACAGCAAACAAGAGAATTTGATAAGTCCCTTTTTGACCCAGCAGCCGCACCATTTCCTGTCCCTTCGCTGTTTTGAGATCGAGATAGCAGCGCAACCAGCGCGGCCCATGTTCGCGATTGTATAAAACAGTCAGCCACAACACCATCGGGTGAGGAGACATCATGCACAGGAAGTTCTTGTAGAGCTTGTTATAAAGCGTACTAAATTGGCGCTGCTGAATTTCGCTTTTATTCAGCATTACCCAAAGCGTCACCACGGTTTCGCGGCTGGTTGCCAGCACTTGGGGAAAGACGATTTGAGCCAGGGGTTTATCTTTAGGCCAAGATTGGAGGCGACAAACCTCTTCTAGGGAGGGAACATCGGTGCGCTGAGGATCGGCGACAACCGGGCGGGTTTGCAACACCTGACCAATACGCTGACCGATAGATTGAGCGTGGCTGAAGCGGGCGCTGAGGGGGTCTAGGGTTTTAATAATCTCATTAACGCTTTGCGGGCGGTTTTTGGGGTCTTTTTCCAAGCACCCCATAATTGTTGTTTCCAGCGCTTTCGGCAATTTCAGATTGGGATCGACCGAGGCAAACGTGCGCGGGGACTGGTGATGATGGGTTTTATACCAACCGCCAAAGGTATGCGTTTCGGCTTGGAGGGGCATTTTGCCCGTCAGCATTTGAAACATCATCACGCCCAAACTGTAGATATCAGAGCGGTTATCGAGTTCTTTCCCTTCCATCTGTTCTGGGGAAGAGTAGGCGAGCGTTCCCATAAAACAGTTGGTTTGACCGCTATCATCGGCGAGAATTTTTGCAATCCCAAAGTCGAGAATTTTGACCAATTCGCCGACGGTGGGGTCGTTGGTCACGAGGATATTACTGGGTTTGATGTCGCGATGAATGATCGAATAAATGCGGTTATCTTTTTCAATCCCTTCGTGAGCGCATTGCAACCCCAGGCAAATTTGGCGCGTTACGTTAATAAAGCGGGGGATAGACAGGGGACTCGTGCTGATTAAATCGCTGAGACTTTCCCCGCGCAAGTATTCCATCACGTAAAAAGGCACATCATCGCTATTGACGCCATAGTCCATGACTCGGACGATGTGCATACTTCTTTGACCCAACAGAGCGCTGGTTGTAGCTTCTCGCTCAAAGCGATCGCGCATTTTCTTGTTGAGTAATGTTTGGGATAAAAATTTAATGGCAACCGAAACCCCGCCCAACAAAACATCTTTGGCAAGGTACACTTGCCCCATTGCTCCTTTACCTAACAACTCCACGAGTTGATAGCGATTGTCTAAAAGTCGGCCAATATTGGGATCGCTCATCAGAAGTTACATCACAAAACCAGGAAAGGGCGAGCAGTGGATACGGTATTCAAGGCTATCCCAACTGACGCTCTAAGGTTGCTTCCATTGTACTCGTGAGATAGTGACCCGCCATAATTCCACTGGAGAGATAATAGGTATTTTCGTCTAGGCGATGGAGGGTTTCAAAGCTACTGCGCCGTTGTTTATCCCCAAGCACCCAGTACCGTTGCACGATCGATTCGGGTGTTACCCAACCTTCACCCTCAACGCGTCCGAGCAAACTATGTTGCAAGACAAAGGTATATTGTCGCTCTTTGGCATCCAGGCGACCTCGATATTGCAGGGAAATATCTTCGCGGTCGGTTCCCGGAAACACTAAGCGAGTCACCATTGTAAACCAGTCATCGCGCGCCCAACCCACTAATGTTTTGCCTTTTACCATAATGGGCAAGCCATCGCGTTCTAACCAGTTACCATGTAGGGTCCAGCGACCTGCCTCCATCAAAAATGTGTGAGCCACAGTGCGATCCTTTTCCTCTGTTGCCTGTTACGATCCGAGTGAACCTGGGAAAATGGGAGATTGGGCGGGAGATTAAACCCTAAAGATATCGCCTAACGGCATAGCTTGACCCTTGGCCCCGGTGACGCGAGGCAGATTGCCGGGAATTCCCATCACTCGCCAATATCCCAAAACCGCAAATGCGATCGCTTCTTTAAACTCAGCACTGACTCCGACTTCATCGGTGGTTAATACTGAACGGGGAGCCAAGAGTTGTTGCAATCGTTCCTTTAAGTACAGATTACGACTCCCTCCTCCACATAACAAGACGCAATCCGGCATTTGGGGTAAAAACTGCCGATAATTTTCCACAATCGAGCGGGCGGTCAACTCCGTTAGCGTTGCCAAGAGGTCGGCAGGGCTTAGGGCATAAGCGCGAGCGTCTGCTAGACATTGGTCTAAAAACTCGACGCCAAAATATTCTCGTCCTGTGGATTTCGGCGGTGTTTGAGCAAAGTAGGGATCTTGTAACCAGTGTTGGACTAAGGCTTGGCAAGGGGTTCCGGATGCGGCCCAAGCGCCATTGCGATCGAAGGTTTGTTGACCTTCGCTGAAATGGGCAACGGCTAAGTCTAACAGGAGATTTCCTGGCCCGGTATCCCAGCCGCAAACGGCATCTAATTGAGTCAGGGGGGCGGGTGGTAGATAGGTGAGATTGCCAATTCCCCCGATATTTTGGATGCAACGACTTTGGGTTGGGTGCCCCAACAGACAAACATCGATGCGGGGAACGAGGGGCGCGCCTTGTCCCTGAACGGCGATATCTGCGGCTCGAAAGTTACTGACGGTGGTGATTCCCGTCAGGTGAGCAATCATTGCGCCTCGTCCAAGCTGGAGACTATATCCCAACTCAATTGTAGATTTGCTGCTAGAGGTTTGAGATTGCGGATTATACCGATCTCCTCGGTTTACTGGCGGTCTGTGGTAAACCGTTTGACCGTGCGAGCCAATTAAGTCGGCTGGTTGGCGTTGGTTGGCTTGCACGGCGAGGGCGGCTTCAGCAAAGGCTTGAGCGATTTTGTCGTCAACTTCGGCGAGGGCGGGTAGGGACAGGGGGGTTCCTTGGGCGAGTTGGAGGATTTGCGATCGCAATTCGTCAGGGTAGGGGTAGGTATGAGCCGCAACCAGTTCGACGTTGAGATCGGCTTGTTGCCCTGAAATTTTGACCAAGGCGGCATCAATTCCATCGACAGAGGTGCCGCTCATTAGGCCGATAACATATTGAGGGTGTTTTTCCACGGTCTAGACGCTAAATTGGCCTCAAAAATGGGGGTTAAAGGGGCAAGCGATTGATGTCTTTGTTTGAGCCAATTAAGACCATTGCTGACCCTTTTTGCAGGCGCTGGCTGGAAATGGGGTTGATTTCCAGCTTGCGATCTTGGCTAATGGCAATTAAGTTAAGACCGTAGCGATTGCGGAGTTGGGTTTCGGCGATGGTTTTACCGTCAAACTCAGCGGGGACTAATACTTCCACGATGCTGTTGTCTGGGTCGAGTTCAAAGCGTTCTAAAATACTGGGTTGCGTGAGCGATCGCGCTAAGGTACAGCCCATTTCGTACTCAGGAAACACCACGCGGTCGGCTCCCACTTTTTTCAGCAATTTTTCGTGAATTTGCGAGGATGCCTTTGCCACAACATAGGACACCCCTCCCTCTTTTAAGTTCAGGGTGGTAATCACGCTTTCCTCGATAAAGTTGCCAATGGCGACAATGACCGTATCAAACTCAAAAATTCCGGCTTGTTTAAGCGCTACCGGATCGGTTGAGTCCAACTCCATGACATGGGTAGCAGTCTGATCGTTCGCCACTTGCGTCACCTGTTTGGCGTCAAAGTCCGCCCCCATGACCTCGTAACCCATCTTATGCAGGGTAGAACAGACGGCCCGACCAAAACGCCCTAAGCCAATCACAGCAAACTGCTGAGAGCCGCTCCGAGCTGGACGAAAGAAACTAAAAGACGACAAGTTCACGGTCTAAGCACCAGGGTAATACCTAAAGATATTATTAACCCAGATCGCGACAAGAGAAAGAGTCGCTATCCGACGAGCAAATTCTCTTCAGGGTAGCGGATCGCTTGCGGTTCGGGGGTGCCGCGAATTGCTGCCATCAGCAGCAAGATTCCTACCCGACCGATATACATCGTCCCAATTAAGACAATTTGGGAGGGTAAAGAAAGTTCTGCTGTAATTCCCGTTGATAACCCAACCGTGGCAAAGGCAGAGACGGCTTCAAAAAAGATGCGGATAAAGTTAAAGTTTTGTCCTTGATCGGAAAGGGTGATCAGCGTTGTGGAAATAATTACAACCAACAGAGAACCCACGGTCACGCCAATGGCTTTAATAATTAAACTGACGGGAATCTGGCGTTTATAGCAAATAATTTCGTCTCGACCTTGCAGGGCGGCTGTGGTACAACTGATCAGCAATCTGGACGTTGTGGTTTTAATTCCTCCCCCCGTACTGCCCGGACTAGCTCCAATAAACATCAGCGCGATCGTAATAAATAAAGCGGCCGTCGTCATCCCAGCCATATCCAGGGTGTTAAACCCAGCCGTTCGCGTGGTTACAGATTGAAAAAAGGCGGCCATAAGTTTTTCACTAAAACTCAAAGGTTGCAAGGTTAGGGGGTTATTGTATTCGGTTTGAAAGAAAGCTAGAGTGCCAACGAGTAATAGAAATAGGGTGGTACTTGTCACCAGTTTGAAGTGCAAGGAAAAAATAAAAACCGCCTTTTGATTAACTAGACGCTGGCGAATTCCTAGATAGAGTTCCATAATCACTTCATAACCAATTCCCCCGAAAATAATCAGGACAATGACTGTGAAATTCAACAGCGGAGAGGTGACGTAGTTGATATAGTTATTATCAAATAAGCTGAATCCAGCATTATTGAAGGAATTCACGCTATGAAAAATAGCGTACCAGAGTCCCTCCGACCAACCGAGGTCGGGAATAAAGACGGCAAGCAATAAAAATATGCCCGTAATTTCAAAAATTAGGGTGACAGAAATAATTGAAGTAATTAACTGCTTAACGCCAGCAATTCCAGTTGTGTCTAAGGATTGTTGAATGGCTATTTTGTCCCGGAGGTTCAAACGCCGACCTAATAGCAATAACAGAAAGGTCGTTGCTGTCATGTAGCCTAGACCCCCGACCTGAACCAGGGCGCAGAGGACGATTTGACCGAAAAAAGAATAGAATTCCCGAATGTTGACAATAGATAAACCCGTGACGCAAACGGCCGAAGTTGAGGTAAACCATGCCTTGACAAAGTAGTCAACCGGGCCGGCGATGGTGGCTGCACCTTCTGAGGAAATGGAAACTGGGAGCATTAAAAGCAACGTCCCTACGGCAATCACAGCTAGAAATCCCAAGCAAATCGTTCGAGCAACAGACACGTATGGATGGCTCCCAGGGGAAACGTTCTAACAACAGGGTACTCAAAAGCTGACCTGCTCTCGCTACAATCAAAACTTGACAAAACTGGTCGTTTTGGAATGCCAAGAGCGATCGCTTATCCGTAATTTTCTATGACTTCGACACTTTATCAACAAATTCAGCAATTGTACGATACATCCTCCGGTCTGTGGGAACAGGTCTGGGGAGAACACATGCACCACGGCTACTATGGACCAACGGGTCGAGAGCAAAAGGAACGGCGACAGGCTCAAATTGAACTGATTGAAGAACTGCTGAAGTGGGGTCAAGTGCAGCAGCCCCAACATATCTTAGATGTGGGTTGCGGTATTGGCGGGAGTTCGCTGTACCTGGCCGAAAAGTTCCAAGCGGCGGTTACGGGCATTACCCTGAGTCCCGTACAGGCGGCGCGGGCTGAGGTTCGCGCCCAAACGGCTAATCTCTCCCAGGTGCAGTTTCAAGTCGCCGATGCTTTGAATATGCCTTTTGCAGAGGGTTCTTTTGATTTGGTTTGGTCGCTGGAAAGTGGCGAACATATGCCAGATAAGCAAAAGTTTATTCAGGAATGTTACCGCGTGCTGAAGCCGGGTGGGATGTTTTTAATGGCGACTTGGTGTCATCGTCCAAGCGGCGAGGGGAATTGGCCGCTAACGCCGGATGAGTTAAGCCATCTAGCAGAAATTTATCGGGTTTATTGTTTGCCCTATGTGATTTCTTTGCCAGAATATGAAACGATTGCGGTTAACCAGGGGTTTCAGGAGGTTCGCACGGCAGACTGGTCGGCGGCGGTTGCCCCTTTTTGGAATATTGTGATTGATTCGGTTTTAGAACCGTCGGCTTTTATGGGTTTGTTAACGAGCAATTGGATTACGATTCAGGCGGCTTTGTCTTTGGGGTTGATGAGTCGCGGCTACGAACGCGGTTTAGTCAGGTTTGGACTGTTATCGGGCAAAAAAGGATAAAAGGCTCTAGAGGACTTTGGCGTTCTCTTTTAGAGCCTTTTAATTGACAGGTTTTTAAGTCGCGACTGAGGTTGGCAAAAAGGCAAGTTTAACGTTTTATCCGTTAATTCTTGTCCTTTTTGTCTTTTGAATTAGGATGGCGATCGCATCGGAAAATTAACGTTTTTTCTGACTGTTTTTGCCACCTTCGCGACCAATTTCTGCCATGTGTTTTCTATCTTTGCTGACGGCTTGACCGCCTTTGCGACCGGCTTCTTGAGCTTCTTCGGAAGAAAACTCATGAGCCGTTCCTTTTTCATGGGCTGCTTTGCCGCCTTTGCTTGCGATTTCGCGTTGCTTGTCTTCGTCCATTGAGGCAAAACCGCGATTGCTAGTATCTGAATTCTGAGCCATTTTTCTAACTCCTTCCATAAGGGGAAATTGTTTCTTTATGGTAGGCAAGCTCAGGATATTTTTACCTCAACTTAAGGCATAAAGAGTAGTTTTGATGGTCTGTCCAAGGAGATAAAGGGGCTTGTTGATTTGTCAGGTTAGTTGTAACAATAATGTCCGGAAATTTAAGAATTTGCAAGTATAAAGTAACCAAGCTCAACTGATAAAATGGCGTTGATTTTCTGTAGAATTACCTTCAGATAAACGGATAAGTTAGCTTTTTTTTGACTGCTAGGGGAGAGGGTTACGGAGAAAATGGGTTTTTCTAGATTCTATCTTCTGGTAGAAGACAAATTTGCAAGTTAACCCTTCTATTGGGGGGCTTCTAGAAACAAGCGCGGGAGTTTGTCTAGATTCCGTTACAATTATGCCTGATGTATTAGATTAGGCGTTTATGAGCCAAATATCGCCATCCAAGACACAAATTGATGCTTCTGGTGGTTTAAAGCGAACTTTTCTTGAACAAACGGCGAGTGGGTTATATTCTCTGTGGAAATTCTCGCGCCCGCATACGATTATTGGTACGAGTTTTAGCGCGATCGCTCTATACTTAATTGCAGGCTTCTCCTCAACCTCCGATTGGCATAGCGTTTTGTCTCACAGTTGGCTGCAATTTTTGGGAACTTGGCTGGCTTGCTTGTGCGGAAATGTCTATATTGTTGGGTTGAACCAACTGGAAGATATTGAAATTGACCAAATTAACAAACCCCATTTACCTCTAGCCGCCGGGGAATATTCGCCAACGATGGCAAAATGGATTATTGGGGTAACAGGCGTTGCTGCTGTGGCGCTGGCGGGAGGGTTAGGTCCTTGGCTTTTGGGGATGGTGAGTGTTAGTTTGGCGATTGGAACGGCTTATTCTCTTCCTCCCATTCGGCTGAAGCGCTTTCCTTTCTGGGCAAGTTTGTGTATTTTTACCGTACGCGGCGTTGTGGTGAATTTGGGGCTATTCTTGCACTTTAGCTGGGTGAAAAGCCAGTTTTCTGTGTCTGTTTATCCGGAAATTCCAGCGGCCGTTTGGGCGTTAACTTTATTTATCATTGGCTTTACGTTTGCGATCGCCATTTTGAAAGATTTGCCTGACATTGAGGGCGATCGCCGGTACAATATAACCACTTTTACCCTAACCTTGGGTTCGTCTGCGGTCTTCAATCTGGGATGTTGGGTTATTTCTGCGTGCTATTTGGGGTTGCTTGCCGCAGCACTCTTCGGTTTAGATGGAGTTAATGGCAGATTAAGCGCGATCGCTCACTTAGTTACCCTAACCCTATTGTGGTGGCGTTCTCAATCGGTTAACCTGCAAAGTCAAGCAGAAATAGCGTCTTTTTATCAGTTCGTCTGGAAGTTATTTTTTCTGGAATATCTGATTTTTCCCCTCGTTTGTCTGTTATAGCTAGGGAAGATCCAAACAACCCTGGTTTTCTCGTTACCTTTCTGCCTAGCTGCCTTTTGCTCTAGAATCGATGGCTAAGAAAAAGCGCAAAACGTCTCCTTTTCTCTCGCTGAAGCAAGCTTCCGGAACCCCCACTTGGAATGCGGCTATGGCACAATTAGAGGCGGGACAGTTACAACAAGCCCAGAATAGCTTTCTGGCAATTGTTCAGCAACAGCCTAATTCCGCCGAAGGCTATCGGATGTTGGGCGTTATTGCCCATCGTTTAGGTAATTTAGCTGTTGCGATCGCCCATTATCAACAGGCGGTAACTCACAAACCAGATTTTCCCGAAGTTTACAACAATCTGGGGGCCGCTTTCTGGCAAATGGGTCAGGCAAGCGAGGCGATCGCCGCTTATCAACAAGCGATTGCTCTAAAATCAGATTATGCTGAAGCCTATGGCAATCTAGGGACGGCTTGGTTATACCAAGGTGATTTAGCTCTGGCGATCGCAGCTTATCAGAAATCGTTGAGTCTGATTCCCCACAATGCCGAACTTCAGAATAACTTGGGGAGTGCGTTACGCAAAAGTGGCGATCTAGAAACTGCCAGACAGGCCTTTGAACAAGCCATTGCGCTGAAGCCCCATTATGCCCAACCCTACCACAATTTGGCTAACTTGCTGCGCTTGCAAGAGAACTTGACAGAGGCGTTGAAGTATGCATCAGAGGCGGTTCGTCTCGATCCCAATTCCTACCAAGCGCAGAATAATTTAGGGGCCATTTATAAAAGTTTAGGGGAAACCGAGAAGGCGATCGCCACCTATCAGCAAGCGGCGCGTTTAAAGCCGGATGAGTTTGAACCCTATAGCCACTTAGGGGAACTTACCATTCTCCAAGGCGACATCCGCGCCGGAATTGCCTATTATCAGCAAGCCCTGGCCTTGAATCATAACTTAAGCGCCGTTCATAATAACCTGGGGGCAGCTTATAAAGAACAAGGGGAATTAGAAAAAGCCATTGCCCATTACCAAAGCGCGATCGCCCTCGCCCCCGATTGCCTGGAAGCTTATAATAACTTAGGCGTTGCTTTCCTCGAACAATACCAATTTGAGCAAGCCTTAAGACAACATCAACTCGCCCTATCGCAGCAACCCCAAAGTGCAGATACCTATCACTATTTGGGGAACCTATGTGTGGAATGGGGAAAACTGCCAGAAGCGATCGCCCATTACCGCACTGCTCTACAATACGATCCAGACAACGCCTTTACCCATAGCGCCTTAGCCACCACCCTTCTCGCGGCGGGAGATTTAAGCGCAGGCTTCGCAGAATATGAATGGCGCTGGAAAACCGCCGAATTCAAACCCCGTCGCTGTCCTCAACCGCTTTGGGACGGTTGCGATTTACAGGGTCAGACCATTTTACTCTACACCGAACAAGGCTTAGGCGATAGCATCCAATTTATTCGCTATGCCCCCTTAGTCGCCGCCAAAGGTGGGAAAGTCGTTGTTGAGTGCTACCCGTCGCTAGTCCGTTTATTTGAAACCCTAGCCGGAGTAGAACAGGTTATCGCGATCGGTCAACCCTTACCCCACTTTGACCTACACGCTCCCTTATTAAGCTTACCCTATCTGCTAGGCACCACCTTAGAAACAATTCCCGCAGATATTCCCTATCTAGAGAGTGCTTCTCTAAGTGCTGAGTGTAAAGTGCTGAGTGCTGAGTGGGAAGAAAGTGCTGAGTGTAAAGTGCTGAGTGCTGAGTGGGAAGAAAGTGCTGAGTGTAAAGTGCTGAGTGCTGAGTGGGAAGAAAGTGCTGAGTGTAAAGTGCTAAGTTCTGAGTGGGAAGAGAGTGTTGAGTCTCAACAGGGTGTTGAGTCTGAAGTTTCCCCCCATCCCCCCATCTCCCTATCCCCCCACCCTCTTCCCCCCAACTCCCAACTCCCAACTCCCAACTCCCTTCTTCCCC
>NZ_MJGC01000100.1 GCF_001746915.1 Desertifilum tharense IPPAS B-1220 | reverse complement strand
TAAAAAGCGTTGAACTCACTTTAAAGAAGCAGTTTTTCAAACCCAACTCAGCACTCAGCACTTTACACTCAGCACTCTTTTCCCCACTCAGCACTCAGCACTTTGCACTCAGCACTCTTTTCCCCCACTCAGCACTCAGCACTTTGCACTCAGCACTCCTTTCCCTGTGCCAGACTATGCTATACAAAGGTCAGCAGAGCTTTGAAATATCTCTCGATCTAGAATTGTTATGACTAGCAATATCCAAAATCCCACATCCTCAGAAGCAGAAGCCCGTTCTGCTGCCGCAGCGGCTACGGAAAAAGCCATGCAAGAAATCGCTACAATGAATTGTCCAGAAGAAATTGAAGCTGTGATTGCTGGGCTGGCAACTGACCAAAAGGTCAAGGTAGGCCACAATCAAGAGGGGGCTTACCTGTGGCAATTTTGTTATGGTAGCGTTGAAGTTTTTGTACAACTGACGGGCGAAACGGACGATGATACGCTAACGGTGTGGTCGTATGTGCTGAAGTTGCCTGCTAAAAACCAAGCCGAACTCATGCAGAAGTTACTGGAGAAAAATTGGCTGACTACGTTTGAGGCGCAGTTTGGCATTGTCGATAGTCAAATTGTGGTGTTGACAAACCGGACGATTGAAGGGTTGTCTCCGGCGGAAATTTCGCGGGCAATTACTCTGGTGGCAACGATCGCAGATGAGCATGATGATGTTTTGCAAGCTGAGTATGGTCACTAGCACTTTAATCTAATTTTGTCAATAGCTGAGTGAAGTTTGTCCTTTGCTCCTGACTTGCTGTTCATGACTCTTCAAATTTGGCGCTTGATTCCTCTGTTCGTTGCTCCAGGTGCCATGCAAATGGCCATCGATCGCTGGTTAGTTGAGCAGTATCGGCTGGGCTTGCATCCGCCGACGCTGCGCTTTTATTTGTGGCAGCCCACCGCGATTTCTCTGGGATATCACCAACGCCACTGGCCGGAGTTTTGGCAGCATTTAAAGTGGCGCGATCGCCCTTTGGATTTGGTGCGGCGTCCGAGTGGCGGGCGGGCGGTTTTACACCAAGGCGATCTGACCTATGCGATTGTCACTGCTGATGGGGGAGGCGATCGCACCCAAGTGTATCAACAGTGCTGCGAATTTCTGATTCAAGGATGGCGATCGCTCGGCGTAGAATTACAGTATGGTCAGAGCAAGCGCGGTTATATTCATCACCCCAGTTGTTTTGCCACCGCCACCGCAGCAGACTTGATTACCCCGTCGGGCGACAAGTTAATCGGGAGCGCTCAACTGCGCCTTCCGCCTGCGATTTTGCAGCATGGTTCCATGCGCTTAGAACCCGATCCGGATCTGTTTGCCCAAGTCTTTGAGACCCCACCCCCACCCCCGTTGCAACTCCCCCTCACTGAACGCGGAAACGCCCTCATCGAAATTGCGATCGCCGCCCTTTGCCAAGCGGCCGAACGCTGCTTTAATATGCAACTGCTCGAACAGCCCTTCAGCGAACAGGAATGGAGTGCTATTCAAACCTACGCCGCAACTAGAGAATCTTCCCTCACCCGTTAAACTTCCCCCTCCTTAGCAAGTCAATGCGTTTTCTTCCGAGAAACTGGTGGTCGATCTTTCCGCTTTGCGTGCTGGCACTGCTTTTGGCGCATAGTATCGCCTTAATTTATCGCATTGACCCCAATACCTCGCTGTGGTTTCCCCCCTCCGGCGTTGCGATCGCCCTCACCCTCTGGTTTGGTCCCGTGGGGATCGCTGCCACTGCCCTCGCCTCCATTCTGGCGGCCCCCCATTGGCAACTCCACGGTTGGATGAGCGGGCTTGGCGCAATTGACGCCCTAGAGCCTTTAATCGCCTGGGGATGCTATCGCCACCTGTTTAGGGGATCGCTGCACTTTTTGCGCTTGCGAGAAGCCATTGCCTTTATTCTCAGCGGGCCAATCTGCGCGAGTGCTGTATCTGCGGGAGTGTGGACGCTTGCTTTACAACTCCTGAGAGTGACATCCACCGATTCTCTACTCACGCGGATTTTATATTGGTGGGTGGGTAATGCAATTGGGACGATCGCGATCGCGCCTTTGGCCTTAATTTACCTCACCCCTCGGCTTCAGCAATATCAACTCCTCCCAGAAACCTCCCTTCCCCCTACCCCAACCCCAACGCGCCCCCAGATTGGACAATGGCTAGCCATCCTCAGCTTATGCATTGTCACCTCCACGCTGACCGTTATCCAAACCCGCGATTCCGCATTTATTGTCCAACAGCTTTCCTTTCTCAGCTTTATTCCCATTCTTTGGGCTGCCACCCGTTTTGGGATTCAAGGCGGACTGTTCAGCGGAAGCTTATGCGTTTTTGTGGCGTTGTTGACCTATCCGCTAACCGAAACCTGGACAACCTTTCCCCAATATCCCCAAATTCTCTTTATCCATAAACTCAGCCTGTTGGTACAGTGTGCTGTCGGTTTTTTGATGGGATGCGTCACCACCGAACGGGCGATGCTCTCGGCTGCATTAGCCCAAGAACGGCTGGAAGCACAAGACTATCAAGCCAGAATTGAGTTTAACGAACAACTGCTGCAACTCAACCAATCCTTAGCCGATGCCAATGCTCGCCTAGAACGTTCCAACCAAGAACAGCAGGCAACATTGCACGAACGCCAACAAATTGAGGATTCCTTGCGCCAGTCAGAAGTGCGGTTTGCGCGACTGGCGAAAAATGTCCCCGGCGTGATTTATCAATATTCCCAGGATGGCCGGGATTCTTTGGGAGAATTTACTTATCTCAGTCCGGTTTGTCAGGAAGTCTTTGAACTCGATCCGCAGGCTGTTTTAGACAACGCCAGCTTAATGTGGCAAGTCGTTCACCCGGAAGATATTTCTGGGTTTCGGGAGTCCATTCTTCAGGTGGTGCAAAGTTACTGGGAAACCGGCCAACTCTCCGATCCGCGACCGCAATGGCGCTGGGAATGGCGAATTATTACCCCTTCTGGTCAGTTGAAATGGATACAAGGCATTGCCCATGCGGAGGAACAGCCGGATGGGACTTTGTTGTGGGATGGTTTGCTTTTAGATATTAGCGATCGCAAAGTCGCAGAATTTGCCCTGCAAGCCAGCGAAGCCAAATTTCGCCGTTTGGTCGAAGCGAATATTTTTGGCGTGGCCATTGGTAAGTTAAGCGGTCAAGTCACCTACGCCAATGATGCCTTTTTACAAATGATTCGCTACAGCCAAGCAGACCTTGCAGCAAATGCAGTCCATTGGGAATCGCTCACCCCGCCCGAATATTACCCCACAGATACCCAAATTATTAGAGAGTTGCGAGAATCAGGCGTTTCTACCCCTTGCGAGAAAGAATATTTTCGGAAAGATGGCAGCCGGG
The DNA here is from genome assembly GCF_001746915.1 of Desertifilum tharense IPPAS B-1220. Lineage (NCBI taxonomy): Bacteria > Bacillati > Cyanobacteriota > Cyanophyceae > Desertifilales > Desertifilaceae > Desertifilum > Desertifilum tharense. The sequence goes on along the minus strand of NZ_MJGC01000100.1, from coordinate 16,583 downwards.
TTCCGGTTTTAGTGGGGGCGGCGTTACTGCTAGAACAATTCTACGATTCCCAGAGTTTACATCCAGACCATCAAACACTGATTGGCTTTTATCTCGATTTGAGCGATCGCAAACAGGTGGAACGGGCCTTGCGAGAAAGCGAAGAACGCCTGCACCTGATTTTAGATGCCTCAGCGCTGGGGATGTGGTACTGCGATCTGCCCTTAAATGTCTTAATTTGCAATAAAACTTGCAAAGAACACTTTGGTTTACCTCCAGAAGGAGAAGTCACCATCGACCTGTTCTACGCCTGCTTGCACCCAGACGACCGCGAAACCACCCGTCAAGGGATAGAGAAAGCGATCGCGAATCGCACCCCCTACGACGCCGAATTTCGCACGCGCGGCCCCGACGGCCATCTGCGCTGGGTGCGAGCCAAGGGCCAGATTTTTAACGATCCCACCAGCGGCAGACCCTACCGTTTTGATGGGATCACCATCGATATTACCGCCGCCAAACAAGCGGAAGCCGAACGCGAACTGCTGCTGGCGCGGCGCAGCCAATACGCCCTGCAATTGCACGGTCTGACGCGGGCTTCAATGGTGATGAATGCCAGTCTCTCGGTAGAATCGGTGCTGCGTTCCATTACCGAACAAGCCAGAGCAATTATTGGGGCGCATCAAGCGATCGCCCGCGTCACCCTCAACGGCGAAACCTCGATTTCCTGTTCCCTCGCCGAACGTTATGCCGCTTGGCGCGGTGCGGAACATCACCTCGAACTGCTGCACCTGCAATCTGATGAACCGCTAACTCAATCGGTGCGAATGACTCAAGCCGAACTCAGCCGCGATCCCAGGTGGCAAACCCTCGCTCAACAGCAGTATTCTCTACCGATGCAGGGCTGGTTAGCGGCTCCTTTACGCATTCAGGGCGATCGCCTAATTGGGATCGTGCAGCTTTCTGAGAAGATTGAGGGCGAATTTAACGAAGAAGATGAAGCCATCATCCTGCAACTGGCACAAATGGCCGCCGTTGCGATTGAAAATACGCGCCTTTACGAAGCCGAACAACGGGCTAGAACCCATGCAGAAGAGGCAAACCGGATCAAAGATGAGTTTCTAGCCGTTCTCTCCCACGAACTGCGAACGCCCCTCAACCCGATTTTGGGCTGGATCAAGCTGCTCCGCACGCGCCAAATGGATGAGGTGAAAGTGGCTCGCGCCCTAGAAACCATTGAGCGCAATGCTTTATTACAAGCTCAACTGATTGAAGATTTGCTGGATGTCTCGCGGATCTTGCGCGGCAAAATTAACCTCATTGTTTCTGCTGTGAATCTGCAAGCGGTTGTCGAAGCGGCTTTAGATATGGTGCGTTTGGCTGCTCAAGCCAAGGGCATTGAAATTGACACCCAATTTGTCTCTCCTCTACCGACCATTTCCGGAGATCCCAACCGCCTGCAACAAGTCGTCTGTAATTTGCTCTCCAATGCGGTTAAATTTACGCCCAATGGCGGGCGCGTCAGCGTGCAGTTGTGGGCGGATGGCAGTTTTGTCAAAATTCAAATTCAAGACAACGGAGCGGGCATTAATCCCCATTTCTTGCCCTATGTGTTTGACTACTTCCGCCAACAAAACAGCAGCAGCAATCGCGCCTTTGGGGGTTTGGGTTTGGGGTTAGCCATTGTGCGCTATCTGGTGGAGTTGCATGGGGGAACGGCGATCGCCCAAAGCCCTGGAGAAGGACAAGGGGCGATTTTTACGGTGGCTTTTCCTTTGGTTCCCCCTAGCTCAAACGATTTTGGAGAAGCGGCTGCGCCTGTAGAGTTGGCTAGCACTCCGGCGTTTTCGAGTTTGCAGGGGTTGCGGATTTTGGTGGTGGATGATGAGGTGGATACCCGCGAGTTGTTGATTTTTACCTTGGAGCAATATGGGGCGCAGGTGTTGGCGGTGGGTTCGGCGCGGGTGGCGATTAATTGTATTGCGTCGTCTGAATCTCAGTTTGACTTGCTCTTAAGCGATATTGGGATGCCGGAAATGGATGGATATCAACTGATTCAGCAGGTACGGGCGTTACCGCCTACCCAAGGGGGGAATATTTTGGCGATCGCGCTGACGGCCTATGCCGGTCAGATCGATCGACAGCAGATTTTGCAGGCGGGGTTCCAAGCGCATCTTGCCAAACCGATCGAACCGGCGGCTTTAGCGATCGCGATCGTGAATTTGCTCGCCTCTCAATCCCAGTTCAACTAGGGACGGGTGGTGGCGATCGCCAGTCTCACCCCTTCAATCTCGCGCAAGCGATCCATCACTGCAACCACTCGCCCGTGACTGACAGATTCATCGGCGTTTAACACCACAGACACCTGATTATTCACCACTAACCGCTCAACTTCTGCCACTAACCCATTTAACTCGATCGGTTGGCGATTTAAAGCTAATCCGCCTTGCGGATCGATGGTCACAATAATTTGTTGCTGGCGCTGGCTAACCCCAGTCATCGCTTCCGGTAAGTTGACGGGTAGCCCTTCGCTGCGGGTTAAAAATAGGGTGGAAATTACAAAAAAGGCTAAAATCGCAAAAATCACATCAATCATCGGCACAATGTTGATGCTATAGGCGCTTTCTGGCTCGTCGTCTTGAATTTTCATATCTTACTCAGTTTTGTAAGAAGGGACATCCCCATACTGATATCGCCGTCGATACAGCAACTCTAACTGACCGCCATATTCTTGAATCAAGGCAATTTGACGGCGATATAAACCGCGAAACGCATTCGCAAATAATAGCGTTGTCATCGCCACAATCAATCCCGCCGCTGTTGAAATCAAGGCTTCGCTAATTCCCCCCGTGACGCCAGCGGTTTGCGTTCCGCCAACATCGCCTAAACGTAGGGACGCAAATGAGTTAATCAATCCTAAAATGGTTCCCAACAGACCGAGCAACGGCGCAATATTGATGATGGTTTCAAAGACGGTATTAAACCGCTTGAGTAAGGGTAACTCGGCTTGGGCGGCACTTTCCAACGCTAGGCGGAATTCTTCAGGGGTGGGTCTTTCTAAGACTAAAGCGGCGAGAAAAATCCGGGCGATGGGTAGATCCCCGTTTTGATCGAGTTGGGTAAATGCAGCTTGCGGATCGCGGCGATAGAGTAACAAGACTTGACGGACAAAGCGGTCTTGTCGTCGTGCCACTTTGAACCAAAACAGAAATCGCTCTAAAATCAATGCCACTGCTAGGATTGAAAACCCCAACAATGGCCACATGACGATTCCGCCAAGGGAAAAGAGATTGCCAACAATCATGCACCACGCTCGAACGCGAACCCATCGATCTTATGCGATTTTAACGGGTGCTTCCAGGGAAATGTTCAATTTGAGCATAACCGCTAAACAGCAGTTGTTTGCCCTGGGTTTCTAAGCGGTTGATCCGCAGGGTGACGCCATCGAGATCGAAGCGGTCGAGATCGACCATATTGTTTAAAATCTCGCCAAGGGCTTGGGTGAGGGGTTCGCTTTGAGGATGGACGGTTTCGGGAATGAGATCGCCTCGAAACTGACAATGGGCAAAGGCGATACGGCGGCGGCGTTCCACTTCTAGCGTACAGCTTAGGGCGATGGGGACGGGTTCGCTGTCTCCCAGGTCGGCTTGGGCGAAGAGGTGAATTTGGTTATTGGGTAGCAGTTCGACACGAATATCTTGAAAACAGAGGGGGCGATCGCTAATTTCAGGTAAGGATAGGTTAACCAGTCGTTGGGTGACGAGGGGAGATTTGAAGGCTTCGTTAATTCCGGCTTCCGATAGGGTGACTTGGGCGACGGCTTGCGTCGGCTGCTTGAGACGGAGTTGTCCGCTAAAGATGGCTCCCACATCGAGGGCGACAGCATCAGTTTGAAAGGACATTTCTTCTACGTAGAAGTCTTTGCGAATGACTAGCCCTCTACCATTCATCTGAAAGCCATCAATGCTGCCTTGCAACAGTTTGCTGGAAGGATAGCAGCGGATCGCAATATCTATCGCTTCACTGCGCGTAAACAGATGGCGAATGGATTGGCTGGCAACTTTGTTGAGCAGTTGCTCTCCCATATCGGTGCCATTGGGGGAATTGAAGATGCCAGTAATGCCAGTAAACATACGGCTTTTCAGTACGGTTTGCGATGCTTATTCGCTCCAAATGTAACAGATTGTAAAGATATCGACAACTTGACCCTTGGTAGAGGCGGGAGAAGAGCGATCGCGAAAACCCCCCGATCTCCTCCTTTTGGCACATTTTTCTGATATTGTCAATTGTCATTTTACGGAAAAGAAAACAGAAATTCCCCTAAATTAAATCCCTTTAAACCGGAGCGATTAATCCCTGAAAAAGTAACGAATCTCAACTTGCTGGCGCGAGATCTCTGCACTTTAAAAGCCTAATATTCTAACTGTTTGTAACAACCTGTATTAAGAATCGCTGCGAGCTGTTGAGTTACCTATTTGACTAGGGCAGTCTGATGAATAGGGAGGAATTAGATTTCTGATTGGGCTTCCCTGCTGCACCAAGCCGGTTTATTGTTCTCCATTCTATGAATACTCTCAATTACACCATCGCAAACAACCTGATCGAAGCTGACGGCCGCTACCTCAGCACCCAAGAACTCCAACCTTTAGAGCAGTACATCCGGAGTTATAACGCTCGCCTAGAAGCCTATCAACAGATTCAACAGCACAGCGACAAAGTTGTCTTACAAGCCCTGCGAAAATTCGCGCTCGCCTATCCTGATATCATCCAAAAACATGGCCCGCGTTGCAAATACGATATGACAGAAGTTCTCCGCTATATTGCGTTGTCAATTTTGCGAGATGACGAAATCTTTTTCAAAGAACGAATGATGTCTTGGCTAGATACCATTCTTTTAGCTCACAAGAGAAACAGTTCTTGTGCGACTGCCTACCAATATCTCAAAGAAGCTATTGACGCCAACCTCCCCTCTTCGAGCATTACCTTAGTGCATCCCTACTTAGAAAGCGTCATGCTTTGTCTCAACTCTCACGCCTAATTGCCTCAAGTCCTGTGAAAGCGGGTATTTTGCCCGCTTCTGGTTCGTTCCAACACTGCCCAGAGGAGACTTTCCGATGAAACCCATCACTGTGAGCCGTCGTTCTACGCTTGAAGAACGCCAAAATGCCCTCCGTCAGATCTACACTCAAGTCTTAGAGCGCCAACCTTACGCTTACGAACGTAAAATTCTCCAAAAAGCCGAACAAGACTTTCTCAAGGATAAAATTGGCGTGCGCCGCTTCCTCAAAGAATTAGGACATTCAGAGGTCTACCAAAACGCCTTTTATACCCATTGCTCAAATCTCAAGTTTCTAGAACTCTGCTTTAAGCATTTCCTAGGAAGAGCGCCCATCAATCAAGAAGAAGTTCAACTTTACTGCGATATTTTAATGCGATCGGGCGTTAATGCGTTGATTACGGCGCTTTTAGACTCCGAGGAGTATCGGAAAGTCTTTGGCTGTTTTAGCGTCCCCTACGCCCGCCCATCTCAATATTATGCGTCTCCGAAAGCCTTCCTAGAAACGCATCTCCTCAACCACGAATATATCGGACAGCGGGGCGTTGTCGTGCCCACGATCTACTGGCACCAATTGGGATTAAACTGCGATGCTGGTTTGTGCCATCATCCAGAAGCAGGGGAAGTTTTGCACCCGCCCATTTCTCCGGAAGGCGAACGGCTGCAAGAGCAATTGCAGGAGTTACTGAGGCTGTTTGAATCGAACCAAGCGCAAGAAGCGATCGCCTCGCTTTCACCTCAACAAAAGGCAGCGCTTCGCAAAGTCATTCGCGAGTAGGCGCGCTCAGAACTTTATCCCGCTCTTCTAGAAACCGATACGTTTGCAGAATGTTATAGAGATTGGTGTCGGTTTCTAGCAAACAAGCATGACCGCTTTGGGGTAAAACAACCACCTCTGCATTCGGTAAGAGCGATTGCAGGCGCGTCACTTCCCAAACCGAAGGCAGCAAGCGATCGGAAGCACCGGCAATTAGTAAGGTGGGTTGGGTAATTTTTTGCAGTTGAGTGGGGGTAATGTCAAAATTGCGGAGCAAATCGATCCGCCAAACAGAAGTCCGTTGAGGAACAGAACTCATCGCATCCCATAAAGCCTGACGTTCGGGTTCTGCCAGTCGGTTCAAGATGGCGAGAAAGGGCATGAGGGCGACGGCAGAAAGGCGATAGAAGACTTCGGGAAAGTATTGGCTAACGGAGGTTCCCCAGCGAATCCACGGGCGTTGGTTAAAAGATGAGGCGGGATTGACTAAAATGAGACGGGCAACCAGGTTGCTAGGCAGGCTTTCGGGATGGGAATGCAGCCGCACCATGATTTTCTGGGCAAGACAGGCTCCAAAGGATTCGCCACACAGATAGACGGCGCGATCGCGATTCTTTTGCAGTTCGGCTTGAATCAGTTCGATGACTTGTTGGCTAAGGGTTTCCCAGTCGTTGAGATCGTCGGGGGGGATAGCTAAACAGCGAACATCAAAGGCTTGTTCGAGGCTGGAAGTTTGCGATCGCAATAGTTGCCCCGTTCCATCCATTCCCGGTAAGAAAATGAATAAGGGCAGGTGAGGTTGGATTTGGCTAGGGGCCAACAGACAAGGGTGACTTTTAATTTCGGGCATGATTCGCATGTCTTGATTTAACAATAAAAGTCCTCAACAAGGCGAGCTATCTGCTATTGGGGAGTGGCAGCCTGCAATAATTGGCTGATTTCGGCGTGGCAGTAATCGCTTAATTCGCTAACAACAGCTTTGGCTTGTTTGCCTTGATAGCGATCGCGATCGGGCTGCGTAATCCAGTAGGGACGCCCCACTAAAAGGTTAACGCGACGATAAATAATCATGGGATGCCATCCCGGTTGCTGAAATAGGGGTTCGGAGGGATCGAAGAGCGTCAGCAGGCGCAGGGGAACGGCGGAGTTGGTGTCTTCTTCGATGGAGGCGATCGCGACGGGTAAAACGGCGAGGTGGGGGACTTTGGTTCGTAGAGCTAAATGAGCAAACCCCCGATGAAATTGACCTAAATCGTAGGCTGGCGTCTTTTTCACCATCGGTTGCGCGCCTTCGGGAAAGATCCCTACGACTTGTTGCTGTTGTAGCAGGTGGGTGGCTTGTTCAAAAAAATGCTGTTGGCGGCGTTCGGGCGCAGCTAGGGGAAAACATCCCAGGTTCTCTACAAGCTGGCTCACCAGGGGCACCTGACCCATATAGTGGTGACACGCAAAACGAATCGGCTGCCGCAATGCTGACATCAGCAGAAAGGCATCCATAAAACTGCGGTGATTGCTGACGACGATGACAGAACCCGTTTGGGGAATGCGATCGCCGTGGTAAACAAAGGAGCGCGTCCCACCGATTGTCAATAGCGAGTCAGAAATGTGCAAGGGACTCTGAAAAGTCATAGGTTGAAGATAAAAAGTCGGTCAAACTTTGAACTCTACTCTCTCTATTTCTTAACATTCGTTAATATTTTCCGCCCTGAGCCGCGAGATAGAAATTGAGGAAATTGGCATTGGCGATCGCGGGCAGAAAAGCCACGAAAGCAGCAGTATCAGCCAGGTTTAGTCCCAAACGTCGCCTTGCTAAAATCAGACCCTCACCGCAATCTTGAGCGGGGTTAGCGTTGGTAAAACGGCATTCTCAATCTCTGGTAAAAGACATAGGTAAATCTTCTCAGGTATGATTGGTTATTAGTTTTTTGATTAGGTCGTTATCGAAATACTTATATGATTTCCCCCCCTCAACAACAACGCCCTTGGAAAGCAATAACTGTCCGCGATTATCTAAAGGATTTATTAAATTTCCTGATTGTTTTGATAAGGAAAGTGAGTGCTTACCACTATGGGCGATCGCCAGCGCCTAGCTGTCTCTATCTTCTACGGGAAAGACGAACCGACCGACTCAGGCAGATTCCTGCACCTAAAGCCTGGGCGTTGCTGCCCGCGAGGCAGCATTTTTTGCTAAGATATGTTGCGAAAACCTTTATTTTTGATAACCCATCAATTCGAGAAAATCCTCTGCGATCTTTGAAGGGATATCCCAGCAGTCAGGAAAAGCGGCGATTTTTAGGGGGAAATGGGCTAGTTATCCTGATGGCTGAATGGTTACAAATGCAAGATCGCCAATCGAGACGCCACTGGTTCAAACGAGTGGGTTTGCGAAAGGAAAGGTTACAAGGGCTTGAGTTCTTGCCCGAACAATTGGAAGCCTGCTGGATTCGCTACGGTTTCGGGCCGCATGGAGAACGAGACTTAAAGACTTTAACTGAAAGTCTGAGCGATCGCCGTTCTCGAACTCAACACACACCAACGGATTTTTGTCAAGTTCGCTTTTTAGTTCGGTTAGATCGGGCGATCGCGCGTAAAAATCAGTTAGAGCCAACTCATCAATCGCTAGGAGAAAAACGTGGCAACACCCAGCCAGTCTCGATCGGAGAACCGAGCGCTGCCCAAAGAGTCCTCGCAACCCTAATAAAATGGCGGAATACGGTTTTTATTAGGGATTTTTCCCCACTCCTTCCTCTGTGCGTGCCATAATTCCGCAACGCGACCGAATTTCAGCGCAGATTGTTAAGATATGTTACAAAGCCGTTTGATTGCCTTGACGAAAAGGGAATGCTATCCAATAAGACAGCACCCGATGAACCGATCTTTCACAATTTACGTCCGAGATTACTAATCCTAAGCGAGTCTTAAAAAACCATTTTTTAATAAACGAGGTTAAAAAAATGATGTATAACCAGCCAGAAAACAACTCCATATTTACCCCAGAACAAGTTTTAGAAAACCGGGGGCGCGTTGCCATCTTCATTGATGGTTCTAACCTTTTTTATGCGGCGCTGCAACTGGGCATGGAGATTGACTACACCAAACTCCTGTGTCGGCTGACTGCCGGTTCTCGCCTGTTGCGTTCGTTTTTCTATACCGGAGTCGATCGCACCAACGAAAAACAGCAAGGATTTCTCCTGTGGATGCGGCGCAACGGCTATCGCGTTATTTCCAAAGACCTCGTTCAACTTCCCGATGGCTCCAAGAAAGCTAATTTAGATGTCGAGATCGCAGTCGATATGATGGCTCTTGTCGGTTCCTACGATACCGCAGTGCTAGTCAGTGGGGATGGCGATTTAGCCTATGCGGTCGATGCAGTCAGTTATCGCGGCGTGCGGGTTGAAGTGGTAAGCTTGCGGTCAATGACCAGCGATAGCTTAATCAACGTTGCCGATCGCTATATCGACTTGGAATCGATTAAAGAAGACATTCAGAAATCTCCGCGTTCTAATTATTCCTACAGACCATTATCGGGAATCAGCCTAATGGAGGAACCTGACCAAGGATAGAGATTTTGGAGACGATCGGTTAAAACAAAATCAGTATCCCGATCGTCTCCTAAAAGCAAACCTCGCGGTTCTCATGATCCCCAATCTCCTGTCGCACAAACGCGCAATTCCAACTCCGGCCCTCTGTTTACTCCTCGCAGCGCTCCTTGCTAGCACCAGTGGCTGTGGCGGCAACCGAACCGCCGAAAAAATTGCCCAAGATTCCTCAGCGGCACAGCGATCGCAAACCAGCCTGATCTTCAACGATGTCACCCTCGAACAAGTAGACGAACAGGGAAGACTCGTTTGGAAAGTCGAAGCCGCACGCGCCACCTACAGCCAAGATGAGAAAATCGCCTTTGTGGAAAATCCCGAAGGCGAACTTTATCAAGATGGTCAACTCGTGTTTCGAGTCGTCGCCGAACGCGGCGAAGTGCAGCAGGATGGTCAACAAATTTTGCTCAAAGGCAATATTGTCGCAACCGATGTCCAAGATGGGGCCGTCTTGCGCGGAAAAGAACTCGAATGGCGTCCCGATAGCGACGAGTTAATTGTGCGCCACACCATTACCGGAACGCATCCACAAGTCAACGCGCAAGCCAAAGAAGCGCGGATGTATAGTCGGGCCCGACGCATGGAGTTAGAAGGGGAAGTCATCGCCACCACCGTCGAACCGAAATTGCAGATGCGAACTGAAAAGTTGATCTGGAATATGAAGGAGAACAAGATTATCGGCCCGGTTCCGGTAGAAATCGATCGCTTTGCTGAAGATCGCGAAGATGCGGTCATTCAACAAGCACAGGGTCAAACGGCGGAGGTGGACTTAGAGGCAAAAACGGCCCTCCTCAAGCAAGATGCGTATTTAGTCTCTATAGAACCGCCAATGGAAGTGAGAAGCGAGGCGGTGACTTGGAATTTAGAATCTGACCTGGTAGAGTCGCCCGGATTCGTCAATGTCGTGCATACTGAACAACAAGTAACCCTTACTGGCGATCGCGGTCGAGTCGATCTCGCTCAACAAATCGCTTATATCGTCGGAAACGTGCGCGGTATTGGTCAGCGCAACCAATCTCAATTAGGGGCCGATACGATTACCTGGTCTTTCCCGACCCAAAAAATGGAGGCCCAAGGGAACGTCACCTATCAGCAAGCCGATCCCCCCCTGAATCTTAGAGGCGCAAAAGCCGTGGGAAGCTTAGAAAATCAAACCATTGTCGTCAGTAGTGGCAATACTAACGGCCCAGTGATTACCGAAATTATCCCTTAGCTAGTCTATTCAACATTCCCACCCGGTAAGGTAACAGTGACGGTGGTTCCCTGTTGAAGTTGGCTGTCAATTTGGATTTGCCCTTTATGATTTTCCACAATGGCAAGCGCGATCGCCAACCCCAACCCCGATCCTGTGGCTTGACTCGGTTCGCGCTGGCTGTCATGCGATCGCGCCGGATCGACCCGATAAAATCGATCGAACAGATGCGGTAAAGCCTCTTTAGAAATCCCAATTCCCGTATCCTTAACCTTGACTTGCAGCACAATTCCCCCAGTTTTAGCCGCAAACTGCTCTAACTCCACCTCCACCCCACCGCCCGCAGGCGTATACTGCAAGGCATTACTCACCAAATTGGTAAACAGGCGCGTCAGTTGATCCCAGTCGGCTTGCAGAGAAAACGCCTCAACTTCTAAAGGAAAACTCGCACCCTCTACAACCGCAAATTCCGCTAACCGATCGACTAACTCTAAATTCAGCTTAATTTCTTTGGCCTTCGCCGTCAGTTGTTGTTCTTCTAGCACCTCAATTAATAGCGCATCGAGGGGAACGGATTGCCATTGGGGTTGCACAATCCCACTATCTTGACGCGCCAAAAATAGCAAATCGTCTACCAAGCGACCAATCCGACGGGTTAAACGCTCAATCACCTGCAAAGAGGAACGTTGATTGCTGTCAATTTCTGGATCGGCAAGAGCAAATTGAACGTTAGCCTGAATCGTTGCGATCGGGTTTCGCAGTTCGTGAGACGCATCTGAGGTAAACTGGCGCAAGCTGATATAAGCCGCTCTCACGGGTTTCATCGCAATATCAGATAGCAACCAGCCAATTGCAGCGACGGAGATTGCCATTAAACCAATTCCTGCACTTAAATCTACCATAAGCTGGCGGCTCGGTTTAGTCACTTCAAACCACGGATGGCTGACGCGCAGATAGCCTAAAACTTGGCGTCCTTTCTGCACCCGTTCGGTAATTTGCCGCAACAAGATTTCTGAGTGGGCGTTCGGATTATCGGAACTCCAGTCGCGATGGATCGCACGCACCGTTTCTCCCGCGCGGTTGTAATGAATGGGAATCTCTAAAGGTTCAGAAAAGGTAGACCACACTAATTCACCAGTGGGGCTAAACCACTCTAGATCGATATGATCGTCTTCTGCGGCTTCGGCGTTGTCTCGGAAACTCGCTTCTAAATTAATCCGATATTCCAGGTTATCGGGAGACGACTGCACCGCTTCAAAAATGAGCGATCGCTCTACAATCTCAACCACATGATGTAACGTATCATCAATCCGTTCTACTAACGTATTGCGAACATACAAATAAACCCCCGTAGCAAAAAATAACATCAAAACGGCGGTGACAGTTGCATACCACAAAGCAAGGCGACGACGAGTAGCTTGAAACATTCCTTCCTGAGTGCTGAGTGTAAAGTGCTGAGTGCTGAGTGGGGAAGAGAGTGCTGAGTGCTGAGTGCTGAGTGCTGAGTTCCGTAGATGCTGTCTTGAAAGTCAAGAGGTAAGATTGGGGTCGAAAGGACGGTTAGACTTAAGCACCCCGTAAACAATATGGGCTAGCTTACGCATCGCGGCTCCAACAATTTGCATGGTTGTTTTACCACGACCTGCTAAGCGCTCACAAAATGCTCGAATAGTAGGATTATGCCGTTTCGCGACCACCGCAGGCATATAGAGAGCTGTTCGTAATCGTCCACTTCCTGTCCGTGATAACTGCGTTCGTCCTCGAACCGATGAGCCTGACGTTCGCTCTTGTGGAGTCAGCCCAATGTAAGCGGCTAACTGTTTGGCGCTCTCAAAGGCTTTCCAAGAGACGATTTCTGCAAGTAGCAACGATGCAGTCGTTTGAGCAATACCGGGAATGCTCGTCAGCAAGTCTCGTTGCTGCTTGAGTGCTGGATGTTGTTCAAAGTGGTCTTTGATGAGTTGCTCGGTTCGTTGAATGTCTTGTTTAAGATACTTCAAGTGTTCCTCAATTAAAGCAATGACTTGTGCCGTAGCCGTCTCCAGTCGATTCGACTCCTGTTGGTGCATCTGTTTAAGAGCTTCAAGCCGACGCACCAACGCTTGCAGTTGCTTGACTTCTGTTGGAGGAGGAGTCCACAAACTCGGACAAATCGCCGCACAGAAGCGGGCAATCAAAGCGGCATCAACCTTGTCTGTTTTCGTTCGACTCAGTTCACTCTTGGCAAACCCGCCAATCCGAGCTGGATTGACGATACTCACTCGATGTCCTGCCTCATACAGGGCTTCAGCAACCGCTTCACCATAAGTACTGGTCGCTTCCAAGCAAGCATGCACTTGATTGGCATCTTGCTGTTGCAACCATTGCACTAAAGTTTGATGTCCTTCAGGTGTATTGGCGATCGCTTTCGCTTTTGGTTTTTTGCCGGGAAACAGAAGTGCAACGTGCAATTTGTCTTTACCAACATCAATTCCAAGAACCGCTTCTACCATCGCATTGACACCCTCATGTTATGACTAGAAAAACGACTGCCTCACAACTAAGCTTGTTCATGCAGGTTCATCTTGGCTTCCAAGCGACCTCAGATGCTGTCCAGCCTACTGGGGCAGTCAAAGACGGTAAAAGGGTTTTATCTACGAACCAGGCTTAAAGCCTCAGCTTGCTTTCAAACTCACTTTTACCGTTGACTCTTTCCATTAAAGAGTCATTTGTACCAGTTTGGACCTGGACAATTTCAAGATACAAGCTTGTTTCCGCGCAGCGGTGTTCCGAGTTGGAAGAGAGAAAAAAGTACGCAGTTCCGTATTCCCAACTCTCTTCTTCGGTGCGTAGCAGTGTGCTGAGTTGATAGTTATTAAGTTTTCCCCTTCTTCCCCAACCCCCAACTCCTAACTCCCAACTCCCTTCTTCCCCCCATCCTAATTAACGGGAAACTTTTCAGCAAGGAAGGCTTCAGCAGTTGGGCGAGTTGTGATTTCGCCGTCTAAGGTTGCAGCTAATAGTCGATCTAGAATTTGTTTGAATTTGGGGCTGGGTTTGTAGCCCATTTTTTTGAGGTCGTTACCATTAAGAGGAGATTGAATTTGAGAGAGTTTTGTGATATAATTCCAGATTAATTTGCGGATAACTCTAGGGCTTTGAACGGCAATCAAAATTAAAGTATATAAATCCTCATTTTGCAAGAGTTGGACAATTTGGCTCGGAGATTTGCATTGGGAAAGGCGAGATTGGATAACTTGATTGCGAGTATCTAAGCGTTGCAGGCGAGTCATACTTTCATCGGGTAATTGCAAATTTTCTGCCACTTTGGCGCGATGTTCTGGTGCCAGTTGTGCGAGTAAGACTTCTAGCAATAATTGCCAAGGTTCGCGAATTACGGCTTGTTCTGAACTTTCCTCTGGGGGTTGAAACCGCTTCAAGCATCGATCCACTAGGCGCATTTGTTTCCAAAGTTCTTCTGTAAATTCTAGGGTGGGATGGATGCAACGCAAAGCGCCTAAATCTCCTAGCAATTGTAATGCGGGTTTCCAATAATTTTCCTGAAGAATATACTTCAATTCGCTCTTCAAACGCGTTTGTAATGCGGGGGTTTTATGATTGCCTGAAATTGAGCGAGTGTAAATTCCGCTTTCCAACGCATAGCGAATATAGCTTTCTGTTTGCGACTCAATTTGAAAACCTAGGCGAACCGCAAAACGCACCGCCCGATAAATCCGAGTTGGATCTTCAATAAAACTATTAGCATGTAAAACGCGAATGACTTTTGCTTCTAAGTCTCGCCAGCCTCCAAAGAAGTCTAGTAATGTTCCCGAACGCGGATCGGTAAGACGAATGGCTAGAGCATTAATCGTAAAATCGCGTCGATATAAATCTTGGCGAATGGAACTGGCTTCTACTTCTGGATTAGCGGCTGGATAAGGATAAAACTCAGTTCTAGCAGTAGCAATATCAATCCATAAAGACCCTAATTCTGGATCTTTATGCCACAATAAAGCCGCTGTTTGAAAACGACCGTGAACTTGCAGGCGAACATTCGGATAGTATTGTTGTAATTCGCGAGCCAATTCAACGCCTGCACCTGTTTCTGGAACTTGAGGAGACGTTTCTAACGATTCAATAGAGTCGGCTTGTAATGATTTAAGGGGAATAGGGTAGGCTTTATCAACCACCAAGTCAATATCTTGTAATTCGATAATTTTTGTTGGATCTGCAAGCAGTAAATCGCGGACTCCTCCCCCCACTAAATAAAGATGCCATCCTCGTTTTTGGGCAGCTTGGGAAGCTGTGGTTAATACTCGCCAAAGTTGCGGGGTAAGCCGTTCTCGCAGCATTTTTCCCATAACTTGCGGTAACGGACAATAGTGTAATTCAGGCGTTTGAGGACGTTGGAAGGTTTGGGTTTTATCTTGATGCAATTGTCGCAAAACATCGGTGCGCGTCACAATACCCACCAATTGCCCATTTTCTAGGACGGGTAAGCGTCCAATGTCATACGTTACCATGAGCGATTCAATGCTAGGTAAAGGGGTTTCGGGCGAGATGGTTTTGAGATTAGAACTCATGTAACCTTTGACTGGAGCATGAGAAAAACCATGATGAAGTGCAATATCAATATCTCGCCGAGAAATCATTCCAATCAGTTTTCCAGTTTCATCCACCACAGATAAGCCAGAATGACCGTAACGTAGGAGGATGCGTTGGGCTTGTTTAATCGTCGTTTCCGGTAAGATGGTACGCACTGGCGAAGACATGAGTTCCCGTGCGGTAGGCGGTTGGGGAATTTGGGCTTTGAGTTGTTCGACGAGTTGGTTAATGACACTTTGGGCGCAAGTTCCCCGCCAAGTGAGGGATGCGGCTTGGGAATGTCCGCCCCCACCGAGGGGTTGAAACAGGTGATGGAGATTGATATTATCGATGCGCGATCGCCCTACGATCGTTAAGCGTTCATCTAAATCGGTTTTGACGCGATATCGCACCCCCAACAGCAAAGCATCAACATCCGTTAACTCAACCAACTGCGCCGCTAAACTCGATAACCCTGGAACATACCCGGCTGCATCTAACAATACCCAAGCCACCGCATAGCCTTGAATTGTCTCTATTTGCAACTTCTCCAAAGCCACAGCCAGTAAATCTTGTAACTCCGGAGATAGGGCAGAATCGAGATAATCAGCAATAACCGATAAACTCGCCCCTTGCTGCATCAACCAGGCTAAAGCTAAGGCATCTCGCGGCGTACTCGCTTCATAGGAAAGCGAACCCGTATCCACATGAATTCCCAGCGCCATTACCGTCGCTTCCGCAGGCGATAAGAAGGGTTGGTTGCGAGTCGCCTCTGTGAAAGTTGCCTGAAGTTTTTCAACAATGAGCGTAGTTGTAGCACCCACGGCTTCAATATAAGCCTGGGTAAAGGGAATATTGCTCTTGGAATCTAAATGATGATCGTATAGCTCCACCGCACTGAGTTGGGGTAAGTCCAACCACTCGGCTGTTTTACCGAGGCGATCGCGCATTTGCGTATCCACTACCATTAAAGAGCGAATCTGCTTGGGATTGACCGAACGCCGTTCAATCAATGCATACTCATCCCGATGCAGCGCCAAAAACTCCCGAACCGCCGGATGATATCCCCCCGAAAGCACAATTTTCGCCCCCGGCTTCAGCCGCGTTAACCCAACCGCCGCCCCCAAAGCATCAAAGTCCGCCGTAGTATGACACAAAATCAAATCCATCACCAAACCCCCCCGTCAGTAGAAAGTGCTGAGTGCTGAGTGCTGAGTAAGTTCCGAGTTCCGAGTTCCGAGTTCCAAGTGGGGATGGGGGGAAGTGAGTGCTGAGTATAAAGTGCTGAGTGCTGAGTTCCGAATAAGTATCTAGAACAATAGCCGATTTACTTTTATTCCCCCATCCTTCTTCCCCAACCCCCAACTCCCAACTCCCAACTCCCTTCTTCCCCCCATCCTTCTTCCCCAACCCCCAACTCCCAACTCCCAACTCCCTTCTTCC